>JALZAV010000123.1 GCA_030948145.1 Candidatus Dormiibacterota bacterium | reverse complement strand
TTCGCGCCGCCGTTGGAGTTCCGTCCGCTGCGGCTCCAGAAGAAGGTCGGTGCCGGAGCCGACTTCATTCAGACCCAGCTGGTCTTCGACGTGCCGCTCTTCGCCCGCTTCATGTCGATGGTCGGCGACCTCGGCCTGACCGACAAGGTCTCCATCATCCCCTCGATTGGCATTCCCCGGTCGGCTCGCGGCGCCCGCTTCATGCGGGAGAAGGTCCCCGGGCTGCACGTGCCGGATGAGATCGTCGACCGCCTCGAAAAGACGCCGCCGGCGCGCCAGTCCCAGGAGGGTGTTCAGATCGCCGTTGAGCTCGTCAAGGCCGTGCGTGACATCCCAGGCGTGGCGGGCGTCCACCTGATCGGCATCAAGTGGGAGGAGGGCGTAGTGCAGGTGGCCGACGCGGCCGGGCTCCTTCCGAGGCCGACGCTCAGCCCGCTGGCGACGGTTGGAGGCAGCCGCTGATGGAGACCGTCCTCCGCTCGCGGTCGCGCGAGGTCGTCATCTCTGGCGACCGGCCGTTCGTGATGATCGGCGAACGCATCAATCCGACCGGCCGCAAGGTGCTCGCCGCAGAGATGAAGGCGGGCGTGATGGATCGCGTCAGGGCGGACGCCATCGCGCAGGTGGAGGCGGGCGCCCAGATGCTCGATGTCAACGCGGGCGTACCACTGGTGGATGAGCCGGCGCTGCTGGTGGCAACTATCAAGGCCGTCGGCGAGGTCACTGACGTGCCGATCTGCATCGACTCATCGGTGATCGAGGCGCTCGAGGCCGCGCTCGCCGCATATCAAGGCAAGGCGTTGGTCAACTCCGTAACGGCCGAAGACGAGCGCATGGATCGGATCCTCCCCGTGGTCAAGAAGCACGGCGCTGCCGTCATCGCGATGAGCAACGACGAAACCGGCATCACTATGGTGCCGCAGGAGCGGGTGGAGATCGCTCGTCGCATCATCGAGCGCGCCAAGTACTACGGCATCCCGGCTGAGGACGTCATCATCGACCCGATCGCGATGACGGTTGCCGCGGATCCACAGGCCGGCCTTATCACGCTCGAGACGATGCGCCTCATCAAGGAGCAACTCGGCAACAACATGACCTGTGGGGCATCCAATGTGTCCTTCGGCCTGCCCGACCGGCACATCCTGAACGCCGCCTTCTTTCCAGTTGCGATGCATGCGGGACTGACCTGTGCCATCACCAACCCGCTGGTGGCGGAGGTGCGCAAGGCCGTGCAAGCCTCGGATCTTCTCCTGGGTCACGACGAGTACGCGATGAGCTGGATCTCGGCGTTCCGCGCCGAGCAGAAGAAGGCGGTGGCCGCCTCGTGATTCAAAAGAAGCTCGAGGTCCGCTACCAGCCATTCGGCAAGACCACCCGGGTGCCACCCGGGACCACTCTCTTCAGTGCCGCGCACTGGATCGGCCTGCCGATCGACTCCACCTGCGGCGGCCGCGGCACCTGCGGCAAGTGCAAGGTGCAGGTGCTGGAGGGCGGCGCCGAGATCACGACCGCTGATCGGAAGCAATTGAGGGCAAGCGAGCTCGAGGCCGGCTGGCGCCTCTCCTGTCAAGCGAAGGTCTACGACGACACGACGGTCACGGTGCCGGAGCTGCTCCGCGTTCCCAAGGCAGCCACCATGGGTGTCAACCGGCTGGTCCTGCTCGACCCCAACGTGCGCAAGGTGTTCGTTGAGCTGACCGAGCCTGATCTCGAAGACCAGCGCAGCGACATCGAGCGGCTCCGCGATGCGCTCACTGCCGAGGGCTTCGACATGAAGGCCGATCTGCGTGTGCTCAGGACCCTCCCCGGGCTGTTGCGGAGCGCCGAGTTCAAGGTGACCGCCGTGCTCGGCGGCGATCAGCTGATCGCGGTGGAAGCGGGCGACACGCGCGAGGAGAGTTATGGTGTCGGCTTCGACCTGGGCACGACGACCGTCGTTGGCACACTGATGAACCTGCGGACCGGCATGGCGGAAGCCGTGCGGTCGACGCTCAACGGGCAGGCCCCATTCGGGGCCGACGTTATTTCTCGAATCAGCCACGGCATGCAGGGCGACGAGGCCAAGGCGGAGCTGCGAGAGGCGATCCAGCACACCATGAACGCGGTCCTTGCGGAGCTCTACGAGGCCGCCGGCGTTGAACGCGAGCGCGTCTACGAGACCGTGGTCGTCGGCAACGCGACCATGCTGCACCTGCTGCTGGGCATCGATGCGACGCCGATCTCGATGATGCCGTTTACCCCGGCATTCCGCGAGCCGCTGTACCTTCCCGCCCGCGAGGTGGGTCTCGACATCCATCCGGGTGGCTACGTCCAGACGCTGCCCGTGATCGGCGCCTATGTGGGCGCCGACATCGTCGCCGGTGTCGTCGCCACCGGGCTTGCTCGGGAGGAGAAGATGCGGGTCTTCGTCGATGTGGGGACCAACGGCGAGATCGTGCTCGGCTCCGTGAAGCGCGTCCTTTGCACCGCCGCGCCGGCCGGTCCCGCCTTCGAAGGCAGCCAGATCCGCTGCGGCATGCGGGCCACCGACGGCGCTATCGAGGGCGTCACCCTCAGCGACCACGTCGAGCTCCAGGTGATCGGGGGCGACATCGCGCCGAAAGGAATCTGCGGCTCCGGTCTCGTCGATACGGTGGCGCAGCTGCGGCTGGTCGGGCTGCTCGATGCTGGCGGGAAGATGCGCAGCCGGGAAGAGGTTCCCGAGCACCCGCTGTCCGACCGGCTGATCACGATCGATGGCGTGCGGGCATTCCTCCTGGCCGAGAACGTCTACCTCAGCCAGCGCGACGTCCGCGAGCTGCAGTTCGGCAAGGGGTCGATCGCCACCGGCATCAAGGTGTTGATGGACGTAATGGGCGTCACCGTGGCGGACCTGGACGAAGTTTTGCTGGGCGGGTCGTTTGGCTCCTACTTGAATCCCGAAAGCGCGAAGATCATCGGCCTGGTGCCGCCAGTTGATGTGGATCGCATCCTCTCGGTCGGCAACACCGCGGGCGAGGGGGCGAAGATGTCGCTCCTGTCCTTCCGCGAACGCCAGATCGCCTTCGAGCTGCCGGACAAGATCGAGTATGTCGAGCTTTCCGGTCGCGCCGACTTCAACGACTCCTTCATTTCGGTGCTGGCGTTCCCCGAGCTGGAGACGCTGCGATGAAAAAGGTCGCCCTGCTGATCTGCGGTGCCCTCGGCAGCGAAGTCAAGGCGATCGTCGATGAGCACGGTTGGGACGTCGACATCTATGGGGTGCCCGCAATGCACCACTTCTATCCGAAGAAAATCGTCGAGGCTGTCGAGCGCAAGCTCGACGCTCTTTCGGGCCGATATCGACAGGTCGTTGTGGTCTATGGCGACTGCGGTACAGCCGGTGCGCTGGACCCGGTCCTCGAACGCCACGCCGCGGTGCGGGTGCGTGGGCCACACTGCTACGAGATGTTTGCCGGTGCCGACTTCGAACGCATCGCGGAAAAGTCTCCGGCGACGTTCTTCTTAACGGACTGGCTGGTGCGGAACTTCGAGCGGGCCGTGATCCGGGGGCTCGGCCTGGATCGGTACCCGGAGCTGAAGCCGGTCTACTTCCAGAACTACACGGATCTTCTGTATCTCGCCCAGTTCGCGGACCCTCGCTTGATGGAAAAGGCGCAGGAGATCGCGACCTATCTTGCGCTGCCGCTCGAGGTGCGGCACGTCGGGTTTGGTGACCTGGAGACCCGGCTCGCCGAGCTCGTTGGGGTGGCCGCGTGATGGCGAAGTACCAGGTGATGTTCTGGAAACACATTCCGGCGCAGGTCAAGGCCTGGGACGACGGTCATGAGGTGAAGCGGATGCTGCCGGACCGCTTCCAGGCAGCGATCGACGCCTATGCCATGAAAGACGGGTCGACGGACATGGATGCCTATCTCGAGGCCTGGCGCTGGGGCGATCCACAGGAGCGGGCCGGCTCGGCGGAAGACGTGGCGAACAGTCTCGTTAAGGAACTGGACGCGCAGAACCCCAGATCGAAGCTGATCAATCCAGGGCAGGAGGGAGCATGAGTCAGACCTTAAAGACAGTCGAAGCCGTTCATCCCCACGGCCTTCGGCCGGTGCTGGAGGTCGGACGGGAGTTCGGACTCCTGGATTCGGAGATGATCTCCTACGGACCCTACAAGGCCAAGATCAGCCTCGACGCGTTGAAGCGGTTGGAAAGCCGTCCGGACGGCAAGCTCGTTGTGGTCACCGCGATCACGCCGACCCGAGCGGGGGAGGGCAAGACCACGAGCGCCATCAGCCTGACGCAAGGGCTGGGACGGATTGGTACCAACGTTGCGCTCTGTCTGCGGCAACCGTCGACAGGTCCACTGTTCGGCATCAAGGGTGGCGGTACCGGCGGCGGCTTGGCGCAGCTCGTACCGATGGAGGAAATCAACCTTCATTTCACGGGCGACATCCATGCGGTCGAGGCGGCGCACAACCTGCTGGCGGCGGTAATCGATGCCGCGATCTTCCACGGTCAGCTCGAGATCGGCCCCAGCTTCATCACCTGGCCGCGCACGCTGGATGTCAATGACCGCGCGCTGCGCCACATTGTCACCGGCCTTGGCGGCGACGAGCACGGGGTCCCGCGCGAGTCGAGCTTCATCATCGCGGCGGCCTCCGAGATCATGGCCATTCTCGCCCTCGCCAGCGATTTGGGAGACCTTCGGCAACGGATAGGGCGAATCATCGTGGCTCAGCGCAAGGACGGCAGCTTCATCACGGCCGAGGATCTGCGAGTTGCCGGCGCAATGACGGTGCTGCTCAAGGACGCGCTCCTGCCGAACATCGTCCAAACGATGGAGGGACAGCCGGCGCTGGTGCACGCCGGTCCGTTCGGCAACATTGCCCACGGCAACAACTCGTTGCTCGCCGACCAGATCGCCCTCAAGCTCGCCGATGTCG
>JALZAV010000014.1 GCA_030948145.1 Candidatus Dormiibacterota bacterium | reverse complement strand
CAAGACATTCAGATCGAATCGTCCGCACGATCCGCTCGCCGATCGCGTTCGCTTTGGGCGCCCGCGGCGGCGTTCGCACGCCAGTGATGCCCAGATTGGCCAGCCGCTCGTCAAAGTCCCCACCGTACTCGGCATCCCGGTCGTGGATCAGAAACTTCGGCTGACGGCCGAGGGGCGTTGCCTCCATCATCTGCCGCCAGATCCAGGCTGCTGTTGGGCTGGCCGTGACGTTGAAATGAATCCATTCCCGCCGATCCACCAAGGGGCTTCGGCCGATCGAAAGGCGATGGGACTCAGTGGCGTTACACGGGCAGCCATGCTGCCAAGGTTTGCGGCGATGTTCATCCGGCAGCACCCAATCGCAGCCCTATGGGCCGCGACCGCTTTGCAAATCGCGGGCGTTCTCATCCTGTTCGTGGCCGGGATCGTCGGTTCGCATGGACTCCGCATAGGAGCGTTCACGATTGCAGTTATCGGCGCCCTGCTTGGAGCGGCCGTGCTGGTGTTCTTGGCTAGGACTCGTGGCCCAGCCTGGTTATGCATGTTTGGGGCAGTCGTCTTTGTAGGAGGTGCGGCCTTTGAGGTGAGCTTTGCCCTATTGCCTGGCACGCCTCACTGGATCGGATTTCTCGTAATAGCCGCGGCGGCGGTTGTGATCCCTTTTATCCGTGACCTATAGGCCGCGCTCGGCACGTCACGAACATTGACCCCCAATCCGGCCGCCGACTCCGACCCTAACTCACCGGACCGTGCCGCAAACAGCCAAGGACCAGCTCCATCGTCTGAGCAGCCTCTCGATGAAGCGCGGGCGTGAGATGGCTATAAGTGTCGAGCGTCAGCCTGATGGTGCTGTGCCCGAGCAAGTCCTGCACGATCTTCGGGTGCGTCCCGGCCTCGAGCAAAATGCTCGCGGTCGTGTGTCGCAGGTCATGAACGCGGATATGTGGAAGCCCGGCATGCCGTAGCGCCTGGGTGAGGGCGCGGTTCACTTCGCCTGACTCGAGCGGACCCCCCTGGAGGTTGGTGAAGACCAGTCCACTGTTCAGCCATTCCTTTGCTCTTAAGCGACAGGCCTCCTGGTACTGCCGCTGGGCCCAGAGCACGCTGCACGCAACGTTGGAAAGGTAAACGGTGCGTCGACTCTTGGCGCTCTTTGGCGGCACCAAGACGACGCCGATCCCCGGCTGCCGCTGGAGCGCCCGCCGCACCGTGAGCTTTCTCGCGTCCAGGTCAACATCCTGCCAGCCGAGTCCCAATGCCTCGCCTTTGCGCAGCCCGGTACTCGCCATCAGCACCCAGAGCGGGTGCCAGCGACTGCCTTCTGTGCGCGCCAGTAGGCGCTGGAGTTGGACGCTGGAGAGCGCCGTCATTTCGCGACGACCGGGCCTTGGTGGGCTCACCAGTTGGGCCGGGTTGCGGCTGGTCAATCCCCAGTGCATGGCGTGGCTCAACGCCCGATGGAGCACGGTGTGCACCTGCTCCACGCTTCGTGGCGAAAGCCCGGTCTTAAGCATCGCTCCGTAGGTCGACTGGATCATGCCGGGGTGATGGCCTTCAATGGAACGTTTCCGAGAAAGGGCGTCAGTCGCCGGATATCTACGGCATAGGTCGCCATGGTGACCGGCCGAAGCCGGGCACGGTTCGCGGTCAGCCAGTAGTCAAAGTAGACGCTCAGCGACTGCGCTCCGGAACTGACGGGCAGTCCCTGACCGAGCGTCCAGCGCGCCTCGGCTAGCTTGTGAATGGCGTCCTTCCGGGTACGGGCATAGAACGACCGGCGCGGGCCGCCGCGAATACGAATCTGGCCCTCCCAGCGCCCGTCGCGCCGCCGATAGACCGCCCCTAAACCCGCCTGCCGCTTCTCCACTTCGCCCACCTCCTGAGCTCGAAAAGATGGGCTCAGGATGGCGGGCTGCCCGTCAACTTGCCCGTCAGGCAGCGGGCCAAGCGGGCCGTGATTAACGATGGAGCCTAGGAAATCGAATTGGAAAACCTGGCGGAGGGAGAGGGATTCGAACCCCCGAAGGCTTGCACCTTAGTGGTTTTCAAATACGAAACCCGGCCCCCAGGGCCATTTCCTCAGTGGGGATTTCACCACTGGGTCTCCGCCACCCTTGCCAAGCGGTTCAGTTGGACCGCTGGGTTTTCGATCGCGCGAATCGCGCGAATTCGCGCGGCGCATTAGTCTGAAAACCGCTTGGTTTTTTCTCGCGTAGACCAGCATGAAGAGTAGCAGCGATCCGCACTGGCCGCAAGCAGCTGGATGATGACGGTGATCCTGCTGCTGCCGTTCCTCAATCAGTAGTTGTAGTAGTCGTCGCGAGCGTTCGATCGCGCTTGGATTTCGGCGCGATCGATCTAATGCCGAGATGACTGATATTGGCGCAGCTCGCCTCGCCTCGTTCCGGCCTAACAAGACGTCATTGCCTTGGCAGACTCCGACTCAGAGGTTCGTGCGGGGCCGACCCGGTCAATGGCAACGTCGGGGGACGCTAGCTCCTGGGGAGGGTCGGGTCGGGGGACGACTTCCTCGGCTCTTCCTCCTAGCCGGCGGCAGCACCAGCGCCGGCCTTGCTGCTAGCCTGGCTGGCGGCATCAGCCGCTGAAGCACCGCCGGCGATGGCCGTAAGAGCCGCCGAGACATAATCACTAACCTTCTGCTCGGGGAGATCCGTTCGCTTTGCCTCCTCCCCGTCGCGGGTTAGCGTAACCACGGTCCCGGCGGGCAGGTCCTTTTCGGCGAGGATCCGAGGAGCCCCCGTACCGCGGGCATCGACGATAATTCCGTGATCGCGCCAACCGTGTATCACCCGGTCGATGACTTGGATTAAGAGTGCAGCACCGGGTGGAATCGCGATCACCAACAATACGGCCAGGGGAAGAAGTCCAGGCTCCGCTGTGATGTTGGCGCTGGCTCCCTGATCCTGAGCGGCCGCGCGAACCCTCTCGGCTTCCTCACGGGAGGGATAGACAACTTCGAATTCCAGCAAGCTCGTGCTCATCGTTGTGGGCCTCCTGCCCGTCCGGTCAGCAACGCCACTATGATAGTCGTTCGCTTCTAACAGCTCAACAAAAGACGATGCCGAGCCAGCAGGGACAGCTTCAGGCTTCATATCTGGAGTATTTGCAAAGCTCCGGACTCGATCGTGCATTTGCCGATCATGCCCCAAAGACTCCACCAGACCCCTATGCGCACGGTGCCTTTGATCCGAAGATTGCCCAAGCGGATATCCGATGGCTCGAGCAGTCGCGCGGATACGCAACCTGGGAGACGGTAGGGACCGAGCCACAAGGCGTTTATCTTGCCCGACTGGCTACAGTCCGTCAGCGAAAGGGTCCGTTCCTCGGCGACCGGCTTCCTCACCTTCAGCCGGTTCTCGACGGGCAGGCACGAGCACTGTTTGATGCAGCGCACCGCCTCGGGGTGTCTTTTCCATTCGACATATTCGTCGGCCTTTATCCGACGGGTGAATTCAATGCACACGTCCAACCCGTCGCCGGCGGCGCCTTGCTCCTTGTCAACGCGGGGCTCATGGACCTTCTGTTCTGCGTTCTCAAAGCTAACCTTGCTGCCTCGGGCAGCGACCAGGATCCACCGCTTTTGAAGGACAGGCAAACCGCGATGGTCCTGGCTGAGACTTTCAATGCATATCTCTATGGGGACGGTTCACTGCTGGCCTGGCCGCTGCCGCGATTGGATTCCAACCGTGAGAGCTTTCTCGGGTTTGTGCTCCGCGCCGGCGAGCTCTTCGTCATTGCGCATGAGCTCGGCCACATTGCCTGCGGTCACGTTCGGCTCCCGCAACGTTCTGGCGCACAAGCGGAGGTTCAGTTGACGCCTGAGACCGAACTCGAGGCTGACGCTTTCGCCGTCGACCTTCTCGTTCGCGGAAGCGGTTTCGCCGAGGATGAGCGGCCCGCTGCGTTCCTTGCGGGCGGCATCCTAAACATACTGTCCATCGCCTTCGAAGTGTCAGCCCTTGCCGACAGATTCCGACTGGAACAAGCGTCGGCAGGAACGCACCCCGCACTTACGGAACGCTGGGCACGTCTCGAAACCCTTCTGAAACAACGGATACCGACTGGTAAAGTCGAAAAGCGGGGTGAGATGTTTCGCGGATGGCTAACGATTAAATACTTGGCTCCAATCGAAGAGTGGTTCGACCGAGTAAACGAGGAGATGACGCGCCCCAGCAAGTACTGATCCTGGCGGTTTTCAAGCCCCGACCGCCTCCTAACGACTGTTGCTGAATACGAAACCCGGCCCCGAGGGCCATTTCCGCAGTGGAGATTTCCCCCCTCGGTCGGCACCACCTGCCGAGCGGTGCACCGACCGCCGGGCTTTCTCGCGCCGACCAATGTGGAGGGTAGCACGTGGATTCTAAAGATGCCAGCGAAAGTCGGGCGGTGCGAAAACCGCTTGGGTTTTTCAGCTACAAACTGTTGGGAAATGAGCCCCCAACAACATGATGATGATGATGAAGAGGGACCTGCGGTAAGCCGGCGGTAGACGATAGCCCCGTCTTCAGCCCCAATGATCCCGGTCCAGCAGGCGTCGTGAGGATCGCCGAAGTAGGGGTGTTTCCGAAGCCATCCCGGCTCCGAGGCTGAGCATTGTCTGGCCAGCTCGTCCGGATCTTCGACAAGCGAAAGCAGGAAGGCCACGTCAGAGCGCTGAGCGTCCGGGACGTCATCTACGTCGATGGCTCGGACCTTGACCAGGATCGCTCCTAGAAGGTCAGGAAGTGGAACGGTTCCAGTGACAGACCTGGTTCGCACCTCCACTGGTGCAGTTCTATGCAAGGCCTGGGTACCGCCAGGTACCGGCACCGTTCGAAAGTCATGAACCGTCACCAGCTGAGCTCGGGACCCCAGTCCGTCCGGCGCAAGGACATCGAAACTGACCTCGCCCCTTCCGAACGAATGGCCGTGTCCCCCTACCGACCTCTCGCTGAGCTCATAGCCGTCACGGACTAAGGCCTGGCTAACTGCTGCGGTTCCTTCGCTAACCATTCGCACATTGACAAGGATGTCGGCGTCCTTGCTTGGGCGAATTGGCACGCGCCCGCGCATCCAGCCGTGCAGGGCGACGATGTGGGCTCCAATCAGAGTCCATGGGGCAGGTTGCTCCTTGCTGAGGCGGATAAGTTCCAGCCACATCTCGTGAAAGGCGTCCCCACGGTCGGGGATGTCAACGACGGGCAATTGTCTGAAGCAGCTTGCGGCCAGCTCGGGCTACGCGGCTATCCGGGTGCGCGAGCAAGTCGGCGGCGACCACGGCAGGCGGCGCTACGGGTCCCTGACTCAAGACCCATGGCTGCGACGGAACTCTCAAGACGACATTGGGGTTATCGGGCGATTTCGCGGGCTTAAGCTTCTTCTCGATTTGTGCCAGGGCTTTCGAGCTCAAATACCCATCCACGGCGTTGTCCATCGGTACGACGTCAAGCCCAGGAATTTGTGCCGCGAGACCACTTCGTACCAGGCCGTAGTCCTTGAGTTTGGGCAAGTCATTCGGCAGGATACGCCAGCTGTAGATAGCCGACCTTGGCTGGCTCGATTCCAACGCTTTCTCAAGCCACTCCCGATTGAGCAAGCGCCGCTTAAGCCGCGATCGTGAGAACACATCAGCCCACGGCGCCTGTGAGCCACTAAGGAGCGCCAGTATAGCCCAGGCGTTGTCGGCACTGATGGGGCGGCCCGATCTGCGTCGCCCGTGAGACCGCAATAGGCGCCGGTCAAGTGCCCAGCTGCGGCCGAGTCTGACGGCGGGCACGCGGTTGCTTCCAATCAGGGCGCGAACCCTCCTCGGACTTACCCCTAGCGCCAGGGCGGCCTCGTCTACGGACATCAGGTTCATTGCGTCAACTATACCGCTAACGGTATAGATTTGTCAATAACTGCCAGGGATTTGGGGATGGTTCGTTCTTGCATGCCTGATACTTACACCCCAGTTTCGGGGGCTATCGCATCACAACCGCAACGGCAGTCGATTAACTTCCCTCGGTTAGGTTGTTCACTGGGGCGCCAAAAACCTGAACAAACAACCAGGCGCTTTCGGGCCCATGGCTCCGGGCGGTCGCGTCAGTCAAGACAAGGGCGCTGAATGTCAGTAGAGCTCCGGCTGCTCTTGATCAGCAGCCCGGGCCATCGCGCCGCTGTCGCCAACCGCTGCTCCGAAGAACCGGTAGGCCCACTCCTCCGCGAATTTCCGCGAGCCGGCAAAGATGATCGGCACCTCGGGGTAGCGCACCGCCAGTCGGCCGAGCATGTCTGCCAGCCAGGAACCGCGGCCAAGCTGCGTTCGGAAGAGGTCCGGGTAGTCCCCTTCGACGACAATGGCGCAGCGTCCGACCTCGGCCAGGCGCTGCATCTGGAATGCCAGGGTTCCATCCGAGAGGGAGGTTGCGAGGTTGGCTAGGGTTTTCCGCTCCACCACGGCGACGACGGTGCCGTCAACAATCGCGCCGTAGTCGCCGCCTGCCAGAGCCCGCCGCTCGATCGTTACCGGCCGGCCGGCAAATCGCCACCCGTACTTCTCGCGGGTGTCGACTACGACAGCCAGCGGGCCCGACGCGCGCCCGCGGGGAACCCGGGCTCCGGGGTTGGCCGATTGAACCGTTGTCTGGGTTTGCCACCATACAGCTGGCCGGCCGCGCACGTTCGTGAAGACAAACTGGGAGCGTGCCAATTGTGGACGGTCCAGGAGCAGGTCGATGGCGGCGCCCCGACGCTTGCAGACTAGGACCGCGGCCTCGTCAACAAGTCCGCCGCTCTCATCCCATGGTGTGGCGGCCTGGGCGCAGAAGACTCGTGTGGCACGTGGCCACGCCTCGCGAGCCTTGAGCACAACGCCTCCATCGATCGGGAGCCACACAAGGTACGGTAACCGGCTCTCAGGATCGGGGTTACGAGCCACTCGGAAGCGCACGTTCACAGCTGACCATTCTCCGCCCTGATCGGCCACGATGTCGATTGTGACGCGCGCATTCCGGCGAGGGAGAGAACCTGGCTGCGATTCGTTAGGCGAAATCTCCGAGCGTCGTGACCCGGTCGCGTAGGCTGGAGCGTCCAAACACCGGCCGCCGAAAGCCTGGCGGTAGAGAGCGGTTGATCGTCTTTGCTTGACTAGGAACCCGTTTCAGCCAACCCTATGGCTATGAGCACGCGGGCTAGCGGCCCAGACAAGATGGAAAGACATCCTCTCGTGCATCCCCGGAGCCGTCGGCGTGGGCGCCTCGGGATTCTTCGACACCTGGGTCCAGGTCTGGTTACGGGAGCGGCCGACGACGATCCGTCGGGTATCGGCACCTATTCGCAGCTCGGCGCTCAGTTCGGCCTCGGCATGCTGTGGACGGTCCCCCTATCGCTCCCACTGGCCGCCGCGGTCGAAGAACTCGCAGGTCGTCTCGGGCTCGCCGGAGGAGAAGGCCTTGCTTCCCTCATCAAGAAGAATTTCCCGCGCCCGGTCCTGTACGTAGCCGCATTGCTTGTCACCGGCGCAAACACGTTCAATATCGGCGCCGACCTGGGCTCCATGGTCGCGTCCCTCCAGTTGGTGATCCGAATCCCTTTCCTGCCTTTCCTCATCACAATCACATCGGTGATGCTCGTCCTCGAGGTGTTCGTTCACTATCACCAATACGCGCGATTTCTCAGATTCCTGACCCTGTCGCTATTCGCCTACATCGGCGTCCTCGCCGTTGTCCATGTGGATTGGTCAGCCGTCGCCATCAACCTGGTCATTCCGCATGTCGCCGCCAAGAAGGAATACCTTGCCGGCTTGGTGGCCATCTTTGGCACCACGATCTCGCCGTATCTGATGTTCTGGCAATGCAGCGCGGAGACCGAGGAAACCGCCGATCGCAAGGGCCGCCCCAGGCGGGTCACTCATCGGCAAATCCTCGGCATGCGGGTCGACGTCATTGCTGGGATGGCGGCAGCCGTGGTAATCATGTTTGCGATCCTTGTCGTCGCCGCGTCCACGCTCGGCGCGCACGGCGTCACCAACATTGGGACGGCCGATCAGGCAGCCCGGGCGCTGAAACCGCTCGCCGGTGATTTCGCGGGGCTGCTCTTCGCCCTGGGCATCGTGGGCACCGGGGCCCTTGCCGTGCCGGTGCTCGCGGGATCCACTGGCTACGCCCTGGCGGAGGCGTTCGGCTGGCACGAGGGGCTCTCGAAGAGCTTTCTCGAGGCGCGCGGTTTCTACCTTGTCATCATCGGCTCAATGTTGGTCGGGCTCGCGATGAACACGCTGGGCCTCAACCCGATTAAGGCGTTGGTCTACTCCGCCCTCCTGAACGGGCTTGCCTCGCCACCGCTGATCCTTCTCATGCTCATTCTTGGCAACAAGCAGCGGGCCGTCCACCGCTACCGCAGCGGCTGGGTGTCCAACGCCCTCGTCGGTTTCGCCTGCCTGCTGATGACCGTGCTGCCCCTCGTGTACCTGCTGGTCAAATGACATCGGGTTCTCGTTACTCTCAGCACGTCGGTCGGACTTCGGGGTTGAACTCAGAATCTGGCGGAGGGAGAGGGATTCGAACCCCCGAAGGCTTGCACCTTAGTGGTTTTCAAGCCCGCGGCCGGGTCGTCCGCCACCGTTCGCGGACGTTCGCCGTCGTACGCTGCGTATTTCAAGTTAGCAGGTTTCGTCCGCGGTTGTTCGCCAACGTTCGCCATAGTTCGCCGCGGCTGCCGTCACGGTTGCCGTCAAGCGGCAGGTAACGCCGGAGCTGGACGAGCTCACCGACAGCACCTTCGCCCGTCAGCCGGCGCTTTACGCAAAGATTGGCCCAAATGCCACGAAGGCGACCAGGCAACGGACACGGACGAGGATGGCAAGGCCGCTAAAGCGCTCTCGCCGTGTGGCTGCGCTGCATTTGACCCGCGCCATGTTCGTGAGACTCTAGTTCGCCGCTCACTAACCCGGGTAGCCCCTTCGTCCCATGCTGTCCCTCTGATTGGAAGCAGCGCGACATTCCAGTTATCCGCCCCACCAAACCTAGGGCGCACTACTACGACTTTGAAAATGGACCAGATTTAGGGGGCCCGGACACGTGCAAGTATCCGCAGCGTCGCGGCGAGTCCGGCCAGGCCGCCGCCACCACGGCAGCGGCGCCGGGCTCCTCTAGTAGATGGCCACGGCCGCCTACGGCTCGCCCAAGAGCTTCAGCTTGTAAGTGGATTTGAGCTCCGCGACCCAATCCAGTGAGAGCGTGCAGTCATGGTCGGCGGCCAGGGCGCCGAGTCGTTGTGGTGTGTCGGCGCCGGGGTTCTTCATCAGGTCGCCCAGCGCTTCGAGGAATTTCTCAAACCTCGCCGGACAGAGGATCTCGAGTAGCCGAGCCGGCCGATCGGTTGCGTTCCAGAACGTGTGCATGATCCCGCGAGGCTTCAGGACGTAGGTCCCCGGGCCGGCCGAAATCACGCGATCGCCGATCCGTGCACCGATCTCCCCCTCCAGGACGTACGAGTATTCGTCCACGTCGGAGTGCGTGTGGGGCGGAACGAGTCGGTGAGGGTCAACTGGATGCTCAACGATCGCGAGCACGCCGCCAGTCTCCGCTCCAAAGATTTTGAACAGAACCCCTAGCCCTCCCTCGTGGAACGACTTTCCGCGGTTCTCGCCCGGTTCGACGGTGAGCCGCATCTTTTCGGCTATCGCCATATTTATGCCTCCTTCAAGGACAGTCCCGCCGCCGTTCGCAACTCGTGGTCGTCACGCCTTATCTCCCTGCCTGCCGAAGTCATCGTGAGGAACTCGGCGGCACCGCGATCGCCAAGGCGATTCCGTCTGGGTCCTTGAAGTTGACGATCGGGCTAGTCTTCATCTCGACCACGCCCGAGTGCGCAACGCCGTGCTCGGCCAGCCTCGTCGCCCAGGCGTTTACTTCCTCGCGGCTGGCGACCGCGAAGCAGAGGTGATCCAGCCCGGTTCGAAAAGGCGTAAACGCGTCGTTAGTGCCGTCGGCGGAGTGGTTGAGGCCGAGGAGGAGGCTCGTGGTGGGCATCCCCATGATGACCGCCGTGCGCTGGCCCCTGGTCTCTCGGAAGAGTTCCTTGAAGCCCAGCACGTCTGCGTACCAGGCGACGCTGCGCTCGAGGTCGGTTACGGTCAGACCGGCATGGCGAAACCCGGTGATACTCATGTTCCGATGTCCTCCTTGCTGCTGCTTGCTGGACGCCACCGCCGAGAATTCGACCCTCTTACCGGTGGCGAAACGGCAAGCGGCTTCAACCAGCGAGGCGACCACATCCAGCTCGCGCTCGTTGCGGGGCGCGTAGAGCATCACGTGCGTGGGCGGCAGCGCCGCGGAAGCAACGAGCGGATGCGGCTCCGCCCAGCCCGCCTCGCACGCGGCGGCGGCCCAGTCCGGCGGGAGGCAGACGTGCAGGCTTTGGTCCTCACCGGGGTGGAGATGCGCGAACTCGCCGCCTATGAAGAAGGCCTCTGCCGGCCCGCCGGCCGTCGCCCGATCGAGCAGCAGAGCCCGGGCCCCGGGGACCGAGATCCCGGTGGGCCCTTCACTCACCCCTGGGAGCGCGAACACGCGCTCCGCCAACCGATGCCGAATGCCTTCACCGGTGGGCTGCTGGTCAACCTGGGAATGCGGCAGCCCGGGTGTCGTCGCCGGTCGCGGTCCCTGTCTGACGGGTAAGGTTGGCATGGTCGCCTCCGTCAACTGTAATATGATTGTGTAACGGCATTCTAGCAACTGGGGCAGGGTATGTCAACTGAGAGACGTCGGCTGGTCGCGCCGGCAAGGTCGCGCGCCGGACGGCACGAACGTCGCCGTGCTACCCGGGAGCGCATTGTCCGGGCAGCGACCGCGCTGTTTGTCCGCGATGGGTATCTCGCCACCACTATGGCCGGCATCGCGGCAGGAGCCGGAGTCGCGGTACAAAGCCTCTACCTCATCTTCGGCAGCAAGCTGGACATCCTCAAAGCCGCCCTCGACGTGGCCATCGTCGGGGACTTCGAGCCCGTCCCCCTCCTGGAGCGTGACTGGGCCAGGCGGCTAGCTGAAACTCCGGACGGACCGGAGGCGGTGCGGCTCCTCATTGGCGAGGTCAAGCGCATCCTCGGCCGCACGTACCCGATTTACGCTGTGGTGCAGGCGGCGGCGGCGGGCGAGGCAGGCGAGCTTCTGGCCGAGAACAAGCGCCAGCGCCACGAGGGCAACCGCCTCAAGGCCGAAGAGCTCAGCCGCAAGCCGGGGTTCGCCCGTGGCCTGACCGGCGACGCTGCTGCCGACATGATCTACGGGCTCGCCAGCGAGGATCTCTACGGCCTACTCGTCGTGGACCGGGGGTGGTCGCCAGAGAAATGGGAGAGGTGGTGCGCGGACATTTTGGTCAGCATCCTGTTCCCGCAGCCGACGACCGACGACGGAGCCACGCTCGGCGGGGCCGAAGTCTAGCCCGTAGCGTGCAGCCTCTACCACGCCTTGACTGGCACAGGGTGAAGAGCGGCGAAACTCCATCCGCATTCAAGCCGCCCGAGAGTTGGCCAAGATTGCAGATTTTCAGACAGCTATTGACAATCTTTCGAGGCGAGCACGAGATCCATCGTCCGTGCCGCCTCCTGGTGCAAAGGCGGTGTCAGATGGCTGTAGGTGTCGAGGGTCAGCCTGATGGTGCTGTGTCCGAGTAGGTCCTGGACCACTTTCGGATGGGTGCCCGCCCCCAAAAGAATGCTGGCAGTGGTGTGACGTAGGTCGTGGACCCGAACCCGAGGCAGGTCGGCCTGCGCCAAAGCACGCGTGAGTGCGAAGTTGACCTCACCGGGCTCAAGCGGCCCACCGTCGAGATTGGTAAAGACGAGGCCGCTGTCGGTCCATGGCTTGGTACTGAGCCGACGTTGCTCCTGGCGTTGCCGGTGATCATGGAGGGCACGACGCGCCAGGTCGGTAAGGTAGACCGTTCGCCGGCTTCTCTGGCTTTTTGGCGGCACGAAGACCAGGCCGATCTGTCGTTGCCTCTGTAGAGCGCGCCTGACAATGAGCTGCCCGGCTTCCAGGTCGACGTCCTGCCAGCTGAGCCCCAATGCCTCGCCTTTGCGCAGTCCGCTGGTCCCGAGCAGCACCCAGAGCGGGTGCCAGCGGCCTCCTTCGGTCTGGTGCAGCAGCCCTTGTAACTGGCCCCCGGTTAGCGCTGTCATTTCCCGCCTGACCGGCCGCGGCGGGGTCACGAGCGCGGCCGGATTGCGGCTGGTCAGACCCCAGTGCATGGCTTGTTTCAACGCCCGGTGGAGGACCGTATGCGCCTGCTCCACACTACGCTCGGACAGCCCAGATTTGAGGAGCGACGTGTAGGTCGACTGGATCATCCCGGGGTTTATCGCCCGTAGCGGAGTGCTCCCGAGATAGGGCATCAATCGCCGGACATCGAGCGCGTAGGTGGCCGTGGTCGCGGCGCGTAGCCGGGCTCGGTTTGCGGCCAGCCAGTAGCCGAAATACGCGCTCAGCGGCTGCGCTCCGGAACTGACGGGCAGTCCCTGGCCCAGTGCCCAGCGAGCCTCCGCCAGCTTACAGATGGCGTCACGGCGGGTGTGGGCGTAGAAGGAGCGGCGCGGGCCGCCGCGAATACGAATCTGGCCCTCCCAGCGCCCGTCGCGCCGCCGATACACCGCCCCCAACCCCTGCTGCCGCCTATCCACTTTGCCCACCTCCTGGTGGGCTCAGGATGGCGGACTGCCCGTCAAACTGCCCGTCAGGTTTCGTGTGACCGGTGCTCGGGCAACCGAAATCTGAATACGGAGGGAGAGGGATTCGAACCCCCGAAGGCTTGCACCTTAGTGGTTTTCAAGACCACCGCCATCGACCACTCGGCCATCCCTCCGGCGACGAGCCCATGATACGGTCAGGTTCGATCCGTGGCCGCCCATTTGACGCATGTCAGCCGATCTACCTGTGGCCACTTCGTGTTCAGCCGGGAGTCCTCGGCGGCCGCTCACCCGGGACCGCCGGTGATCCTGGTCCACGGGCTGGGGACCTCCAGCCTGTATATGGTCCCGACTGCCATCCGCCTTGCGGCGGACTTCCGCGTTTATGCCCCCGACCTGCCCGGCTTCGGGCACAGTTCCAAGCCTCCCCACGCGCTTGACCTACCGGCGCTGGTCGAAGTGCTGGCGGCGTGGATGACCTCTGCCAAGATCCAGCGCGCCGACATGGTCGGCAACTCGCTCGGATGCCAGATCATCGCCGAATTCGGCGTGCGCTATCCGGATCGCCTCAACCGAGCTGTGCTCCAGGGGCCGACGATCGATCGCTATGCCCGGACGACCGCTCGGCAGATGTTCCGCTTCATGCGAGACCTGCCGAGAGAGCGAGTCCTCGAGTACGCCATCAACTCGCACGACTACTGGCGGACCGGATTTCCCCGCGCATGGGAGACGATGCAGATCGCGCTTGCGGATCGTATTGAGGAGAAGCTGCCCCGGATGCGGATGCCCGTGTGCATCGTTCGGGGGGCACACGACCCGATCGTATCGCAGCGCTGGGTCGAGGATCTGGCGCGAGTGCTACCGAAGGGCCGGTTGATCATCACCCCCGGCGCTCACACGCCAAACTTCAGCGAGCCGGACTCATTCGCCGGGGTTGTCCGTGCCTTCCTGCGGCCGGCTGTCCCGCGGACTTAGGCCGCCTTACGGGTCCCGACCCACAAGATGCCCGCGGCGTCAAACAACTCCGTCGCGCCTGTGCTCGAACCGGACGCCCGGTGGGCCTCGAGCAACTCAAGGATGCGGGGCCCCAGTTCAGCACGGGTGAGACGAAACTGCGCCCAGCGGTCGCGCGAGGTCGGCTCCATGCTGGCCTTGAACTGAAATTGGACCGCACCACGACGCTTGCCATGACGGGCGTATTTATGAAGGAAGGCTGACGGGACGAGGAAAACGGGATCGCTGTAGGTCATCGCCTTGACGTCGAAATGCCCGAGAAAGTACCAGTAATTCGGGTTGCTGTCCATCGGGGGCTTCCGCCGGAAGTTGATCTGGAGGACGCGGGCGCGACCATGACGCCGGAGGGTTCGGGAGGTCTTGATCTGAAGCCCGAGGTACTCGAGAAAGTGCCGGCGCAAGCGGATGTCGAAGTCCCGTCGTTCGTCGTCGGCAAGCGGTCGCTCCGGCACCAGCAGGCCGTTCGTGCCGAGGATCACGATCTTGACGAACTCCGCCTCGGTGATGACGCCCTGTTGGACGGTCGAGATTGCCACTTCCCATTCAACTTGGCTTCGCATGAAATCTTCCGCTTCCAATTCCTGCGAGGTCATCGGCAAGCAGGCGCTTGATCAGCTCACGGACCCCGGCGCCGGCGCGCCCCTCGACCACGTAGTCGACCGCCTCCTTCACCGAATCGAGCGCGTTTCCGACGGCGACGGCGCATCCGCAGATTGCCAGGAAGTCCAGGTCGTTCTCGGCGTCCCCCACGCCAACGACATTGTCGGGCGAGAGTTGCATGTCATCCAGTGCCGCCCGTAGCCCGGTTGCCTTGTTCACCGATGGCGGCAACACCATGATCGAGCCCTTGTTGAAGATGACCTTGAGTTCCAAACCGAGATCGCGGATGACCTCGATAATCGCCGTCTCCGCAGGTTGCTCGGACGCCACGACGACCAGGCCGGCCGAGAACGGTTCGACCTTTCGCCGCCTGAGCTCCTCGACAAACTGGGGCGGCGGCGCCTCGGCCAGCAGCCTGGTCTCGCCAGTCTTCGGCCGGTGCAGCACGGCGCCGTTTTCCGCCACGATCCGGTCGAAGCTCGCCGCCTCGGGGAAGACCGCCAGCAGGTGGCGCAGCTCGCGGCCCGTGACCATGATCAGCTTTCGCCCGCTGGCCGACACCTGCCCGAGCGCCTCGACCGTCGCCTGGTCGACGAAGCCATGCCACGCCAGGGTCCCGTCGTAATCGGTGGCGAGCGCCAGGTAGCGCATCGTTACCTCCGAGGACTACCGAATGACGTCCAGGCCGCCCATGTAGGTTCGAAGCGCCAACGGCACGCGGATCGAGCCGTCCTCCTGCTGGTAGTTCTCGAGGAGCGCGACCATCGTTCGCGGCAGCCCGAGCCCCGAACCGTTCAGCGTGTGGACGAATTCGACCTTGCCATCCTTCCGGCGGTATCGGATGTTCGCTCGACGCGCCTGGAAGTCGTTGAAGTTCGAGCAGGACGAGACTTCGAGGAACCTGTTCTCGCCCGGCGCCCAGGCCTCCAGGTCATACGTCTTCGCCTGGCCGAAGCCCATGTCACCTGTGCAAAGCACGATGACCCGGTAGGGAATCTCCAGCCGTTGTAGCACCTCTTCTGCGTCTCTGGTCAAAAGCTCGAGCTCCTCGTTCGACCGTTCTGGCTCGACGAACTTCACCATCTCCACCTTGTTGAACTGGTGCAAGCGGATATAGCCGCGCGTATCCTTGCCGGCCGCCCCGGCCTCGCTGCGGAAGTTCGTCGACCAGGCGACGTGTTTGATCGGGAGTGCCGACTCCTGCAGGATCTCCTCGCGGTACATGTTCGTGACCGGCACTTCCGCGGTGGGTACCAGGAACAGGTCGCGCTTCTCGATGCGGAAGGCATCCTCCTCGAACTTGGGCAATTGCCCCGTGCCGGTCATGGCCGCCCTGTTGAGCAGGAAGGGTGGGAAAACCTCGACGTAGTCGTGTTCCCGGATCTGCAGGTCGATCATGAAGTTGACAAGGGCACGCTCTAGCCGGGCGCCCGCTCCTTTCAGGAACAAAAAGCGCGAAGTCGCCACCTTGACGCCCCGCTCGAAGTCGAAGAGACCGAGGCGTTGCCCGAGTTCGTAGTGCGGTTTCGGTGGAAAGGCGAGCTTCCGGCCGAGGCCCCACTCGCGAATCGTCGGATTGTCCTCCGGGCCTTTGCCCTCCGGAACCGATGGATCCGGCAGATTCGGCACCTCGAGCAGGAGCGCGTTGAGTCTCTCGTCGATCGGCGCCAGGCGCTGCTCGAGGACCTTGACTTCGTCCTTGATCAGGCGCACGGCCTCGATCGCCGCCTGGTCGCGGCTCTTCGCCATCGCCGCCGAGCGGCGGTTCTGGTCGGCCTTGAGCTGCTCGAGCGTCGCCAGGACCTCACGGCGTTCCCTATCCAGCTGCAGGATGTTGTCGACTGGCGCCGTCATCGCCTTCTTTCCGACGCTTTCTTTGACCTGCTCCGGGTGCTCCCGGATGAAGCTAAGGCTCAGCATGCTGACTCCGCATGTGGGGGAAGAGGATCACGTCGCGGATCGAGGGCTGGTCGGTGAGGATCGCGACCAGCCGGTCGATGCCGAGGCCCATCCCACCAGTCGGTGGGAAGCCGTGCTCGAGCGCAATCAGGAAGTCCTCGTCCATCGGGTGCGTCTCCTGCTCGCCGGCGCTGCGCGCCCTCGCCTGGTCCTCGAAACGGGCGCGCTGGTCGTCCGGATCGTTCAGCTCCGAAAAGGCATTGGCCATCTCCTCGCGCGCGAGAATCAACTCGAACCGATCGCTCAGGCGCGGATCGCTCGCTCGACGGCGGGCTAGCGGCGATATCTCCACCGGATGACCCGTGACGAAGGTCGGCTGGACCAGTGAATTTTGGACCCGCTGCTCGAAGATCTCGTTGACAAGGCCACCCCAGCCGAGGTTCGCGCGGGCCTCGATCTTGAGGTCGGTGACGATCTCCCGGAGTTTCTTGACGTCAGCCGCGGCGAGGTCCTCGTCGACCGCCTGGCTGGCCGCCTCGAGCATCTCGATGCGCGCGAAGGGCGGAGCCGCATCGATCGTCTCACCCTGGTAGGTGAAGCTCGGGGCGCCGTTCACCTCGAGGACGAGGTGCGCGACCAGCGACTCGGTCAGTTCGAGCATCCCTTTCCAGTCCGTGTAGGCCTGATAAAGCTCGAGCATCGTGAACTCGGGATTGTGCCACTGGTCCATCCCCTCGTTGCGGAAGATGCGCCCGATCTCGAAGACCCGATCGAAGCCGCCGACGATCAGCCGCTTGAGGTAGAGCTCGAGGGCGATGCGCAGATACAGGTCCCGCTTCATCGCATTGTGGTGGGTGATGAACGGCTTAGCCGTGGCGCCGCCCGCCATCGCCTGCAGCACCGGCGTCTCGACTTCGACGAAGCCGCGCTCGCCGAGGAAGACGCGGGTCTCATCCAGCACGCGGCCGCGGGTGAGGAAGAGTTGCATCACCTCCGGGTTGGCGATCAGGTCGAGGTAACGCTGCCGAAAGCGGATCTCCTTGTCCTTGAGGCCGTGATACTTCTCCGGCAGCGGTCGGAGCGCCTTCGCCAGCAGCGTGAAGCTATCGACCTCGCAGGTGACCTCGCCCCGTCGCGTTCGAAACAGCGATCCGGTCACGCCGATGATGTCGCCAAGGTCAAGCTCCGTGAACCGCCGGTAGGCGTCCTCTCCGAGCTTGTCGACCTTGACGTGCAGCTGGATGCGGCCGGCATGGTCCTGGATATGGGCGAACGTCGCCTTCCCCATCACGCGGCTTGCCACCAGGCGACCGGCAAGCGACGTCGGGTCGGTGCGCGCCTCGGCGCCGGCGGTCTTCTCGAGCGATTCGAAGAGCGCGACCGCTTCGGCCGAGCTGTGGCTGCGGTCGAAGCGACTCTGATAGGGCTCGATCCCCGCGTCGCGCAGCGCCTGCATTTTCTGGCGCCGCTGCTGTTCCTGCTCGGTTCGCTCCGCCTCCATTGCGCGGAAGTCTACAAAACGTCGAACGGCCGCACCGTCATCTCGCGATCGGGCCGCAACGGATTCCGCTCTGGCGGGAGCTTCCCCGTGATCGCATCGACCGCGCGGCGGCTGCCGCCAATGCTGCCCATGATCCCGTGACCGCTGTAGCCGGTGTTCACCGCGAGACCCGGGATCGCCGTCGGCCCGAGCAGCGGGCGGCGGTCCGGCGTGTAGGTGTACTGGCCCGCCTGCAGCCACCACTGCAACCGTGACGAGCCCCAGGCCTCCGTCCAGGCCGGCACGAGGCGAGCGAGAGCATGGTCACTGTTCGGGTCGAGCAGCCGGAACGCAAAGTCGGCCGAGACGGGAACATCGTCTGCAGGCGGCGATGGCTCAAGCGGTCCGGTCCAGAGGGCGTGGACGCCCGTGCCTGCCGGGCGCCAGTGGACGCCGGTCTCGAACTCGATCGTCATCGGCGCCTGCGCTGGGATGAAGGGCAGGTCGGGAACGATCAGCTTCTGCCGCCGCACCGTCGTCAGCGGCAGGTCGAGGCCGGCGAGCCTCGCCGCCGGTCCGGACAGCGGGCCGGCCGCTATGACCACCGTACCGGCGTGCACGGAGCCGGCCACCGTCTCCACCCCGATGACACGATCGCCCCGCGTCTCGAAGCCGGTGACGTCGATCCCGCACCGGAATTCGGCCCCGCTGCTCCGCGCGATCTCCAACGCCAGGCGGCGTGGCTCGAGCCAGCCGTCGCCGCCGCGGTAGCGCGCGTTGCGAACCTCGGGCGACAGATAGGGGAAGCGGCGGCGGGCCTCGTCGCCATCGAGCAGCTCCACGTCTTTAAGACCCCAGGTTTGTTGCGCGGCTACCAGGTCACGCTGCCGGCGGGCGCCCTCGTCGGTCAGCGCGGCAAAGAGGTAGCCCTGGTGGCGCAGGCCGAGCCCGGTACGCTCGTCCAACTCGTCGAAGAAGGCGATGCTCTCCCGCACCAGCTCCACCTCCTCTGCGTTGTCGAACTGCAGGCGAAACGCACCGGTGGCAACCGGCGTGGTCAGTGTGGCAAGCGCCGGGCGCTTCTCCAGCACGATGGTCTTGAGTCCGGCACGCTGGGCGAACAGGGCGGTGGCGCATCCGATGATGCCCCCACCGACGACGACCAGATCGGCGGTATCGGCCGCTAGCGGACCTCGATGATCAGCATCTTGGTCGCGCCGCCGGGCGTGACGACGGACACATCGTCACCGACGCGCTTGCCGAGCAGCGCCTTGCCGACCGGGGACTCGAGTGAGATGCGGCCCTTGGCGGGCTCGGCCTCGGCCGACCCGACGATGGTGAAGGCCTCGTCGCCATATTCGTCATGAACCTTGACCGTCGAGCCGACCTCGACGATGCCCTTGACGTGCTTGCCCTCGATGATGCTGGCGTTACGGATCTGCTTTTCGAGCAGGAGGATGCGGCCCTCGACAAACCCCTGTTCGTTCTTGGCGTCGTCGTACTCGGCGTTCTCGTTGATGTCGCCGAATTCCTTGGCCTGCCGGATGCGCTCCGCGACCTCGGGACGGCGCTTGGAACGGAGCACCTCGAGTTCGGCCTGGAGCCGGTTCAGACCCTCTTGCGTGAGGTAGACGACCTTGTCGTTTTCCATGGCTGCCATAAAAGCCGCCGTAGTATAGCGGATTACTCTCGGGTGTCCGCCAGGTGAGGTCAGGGTCGGACGGCGACGGTCAGGAGCGGAAGATTCTCCCGGACGCGCATCGCCACGCCACGGGGCAGAACCGTCAGAAAGAGCCCGTGGATGGTGTAAGAACCAGGCGCCAGCGTGGCCGATGTGGGCCAGTCCGCCTTGAAGGTGGCCGTCTCCCCGCCAGCGAGCAGCTTGTGCCCGTACGCCATGCACATGATCGCCGGGACGGGCTGAGCCCAGACCTGGGTGCCCTGGGCGTCAACGGCCCAGATATGGAGCGTCTGGACGCATCCGACCTCGTAGTCGACCGGCCCGGTGACGGTCAGGCTGACGTGGACCGTATCGCCCGGAGCGAGTTGCGCGGGCGATGCCTGCGCGACCAACGGTCCGTTCGTGGCGCTGACCGTTCCTGAAGCCGGCCCGGCCCCGCGGGCACCGCAGCCGGCGAGCACGATCGCCGCCAGGAGGAGGAAGCGTCGCATGCATGTACGACGGACGACGGGGCGAAAGGTTCCCCGGTCAGCGAGGTTGCCGCCCTCGCGACCGATCCTTCACTAGCCGGGCATCAGGCCGCCTCGGAACTCTCCGGCGCGTCCGCCACGGGTTCGTCGAGCGTCAGCAGGGCTGGATCGGTCGCCAGCGCCTCGTCCAGGACCACGGTGATGTCCGCCGCCGAAGCGACTGACTGGACCATGGTGCGCAGGCGCGGGGCGCCGCGGAACCCCTTGAGGCCCCAGGCGATGAACTTGCGCAGCAGGCGCGAGCCGCGCTCCGCGCCGTAGTACTCGAGCACCAGGTCGCAGTGCCGCCGGACCAGCTCGATCCGATCCACCCAGCTCTGTTCCGGGACGTCCTCGCCCGTGTTGAGCTTCGCGACCGTCTGACGGATCAGCCAGAGGTTGCCGAGGATGCCGCGCCCGAGCATGACCGCGTCGACCTGCGTCTCCGCCATCCGGCGGACGGCGGCGGCGGCGGTCCGCAGGTCACCGCTGCCCGCGACCGGGATGTGGACGGCCGCCTTGACCTCGCCGATCGCCTGCCAGTCGGCCCACGGGTCGTAGCGCTGCGATCGGGTGCGGCCGTGCACCGCGAGGCCCTGGATGCCGGTCGCCTCGAGCCGTGTCGCCATCTCGAGGTAGTTGCGTGACTGGAAGTCCCAGCCGAGCCGGATCTTGACCGTCACCGGAACCTGGACCGCGCCGACGACCGCGGCCGCGACCCGGCAGGCCCGGTCGGGATCCTGGAGCAGAGAGGAGCCGCCCGAGGTCTTGACCACCTTGGGCACGGGACAGCCCATGTTGATGTCCACGATGTCAGCACCGGCCGCCTCTGCCATCCGGGCCGCCAGCGCCATCACCGCGGGATCACCTCCCATGATCTGGACCGAGACCGGACGCTGATCCCAGCTCAGGTCCATCAGCCGGAACGACTCCCGGTGCCGGCGGATGAGTGCCTCGCTGCTGATCATCTCGGTGCAGGCAAGGCCGGCGCCGAACTCGCGCGCGATCTTGCGGAAGGGCGCGTCGGTGACCCCCGCCATGGGGGCGACGTAGACCGGGGAGATCAGGGTGTGACCGGCAATTTTCACGGGGTTACAGCCTAGCAGCCTTTCTCAGTGATTCATCTCGTAGACCAGTCGAAGGCCGGCCAGCATCAGCCCGTCGTCCACCACCTCGATCACGGATGTCTGGGCGGCGATCAGCGAGCTGAGCCCACCGGTCGCGATCACGCGCGCCTCCTGGCCCAGTTCCCTCCTGATCCGGGCAACCATCCCCTCGACCTGGGCGGTGAAACCGAAGATGATGCCCGCCTGCATGCTCTCGACTGTCGTCCGCCCGATCACCTGGGGCGGGGCCTTCAGCTCGACCCGCTGCAGGCGGGCGGCACGCTCGTAGAGCGCCTCGACCGAGATCCCCATGCCGGGCGAAATCGCCCCGCCGAGGTAATCACCCTCGCTGGAGACGACGTCATAGGTGGTGGCCGTCCCGAAGTCGATGATGATCAGCGGGCCGCCGTACGCCTTGAAGGCCGCCATCGCCGCCACGATCCGGTCGGCGCCCACCTCCTTCGGGTCGCGGTAGTGGATCTTGAGGCCGGTCTTGACGCCAGGCCCGACCATCAGCGGGTCGTGACCGAAGTAGCGCTGGATCGCCTGCACGAGGCTGGCGTTGAGCGGCGGCACGACGCTGGCCACGACCACAGCATTGACCGCCTTCGGGTCGAAACCCTCCTGACGCAGCAGCTGCAGCATGGTGAGCCCGAGCTCATCTGGCATACTGTCCCGCCGGGTGGCCAGCCGCCAGTCGTGCTTCAGCGTCGCGCCGTCGAAGAGGCCGAACGTCAGGTTCGTATTGCCCAGGTCGATCGCGAGCAGCATGCCCCTCGCAGTCTACCCGCGTGGTTTATCGGAATTTCGTTCCTACAATGAGGGCATGGTGGCGGCCGGCCGGCGGGATGCCGAAGAGGTCGGTCGCAAGCTGCGGCCGTTCTGGCGCGAGGAGCGCATCACCCGCTGGCCGGCGCGAGCGGGCATCCGGCGGCTGCTGCTCGAGGAGGCGGTTCGGGTCCTGCCAGTGGGCCGTCGCATGCCGGAATCGGAGATCGACACGCGGCTGGCCGCCATCTGGCCGGACTACTGCCTGCTCCGCCGGGCGCTGGTCGATGGAGAACTGCTCAACCGCAAGGACGGGATCTACTGGCGGGTCGGCTAGCCCCCACGCTCGCCGCCGCGGTGACTGCCTCGCTCGGGCTGACCGGTTGCACCGTCGCAGGGACGCCGAGCGCATCTCCGATACCGAGCGGGAGGTTCGAGACGGTCGCCAGCCTCCAGCTCAACAAGTTACCGGGCGGCGCGGCGGTCGGGGAAGGCAGCCTGTGGGTGATCGACTATGCCGAGGGCTCGATCTCGCGAATCGACACGGCGACCAACCGGCTGGCCGCGACGATAAAGGTCGGGGATCCGCGCATGCAGCCGGTACGTTGCGGCCCCGGCACCGTCCACGACGCGCCGACCGGGTCGTTCATCGTTCGCGGCTGCGACCTGCCGAGCGCGATCACGGTGGCCGCCGGGAGCCTCTGGATCGCCCGCAACGACACCCGGACGGTCGAGCGGATGAATCCGAAGACCTCCACCATCACGGCCACGATCCCGGTTGGCGTCCGGATTCTCGGGATGGCCGGGACGGATGCAGGTGTCTGGCTGGCGTCCTACGAGGACGATCGAGTCATCCGCATCGACCCCCTGACGAACCAGGTCGCGGTGAACGAGCTGCTGATCCACGGCCCGTCTGCCTTCGCGATCTCGACGCGGTTCATTTGGGTCGCCCGAACCAGGGGCAAGCTCGTGAGCCGGCTTGATCCGCAATCGGCTCAACCGCTGGCCGATGCCGCCACCGACGGGCGACCCTTTCCCCTGGCGATCACCGCCGGCAGCGTCTGGGTGCGCAACGAGCAGGGCAACACCGTCACCCGGTTCGACCAGGTGACGGGCCGGGTCCAGGCGCGGATCCCGGTCGACCCCTTCTACGGCATCGACGGCGTCGATAGCATCGCGATCGTCGACGGCAAGGTTTGGATCGGCGGGCTCAACCTGCAGGAGATCGATCCGGCGAGCAACCGCATTGTTCGGAACCTGCCGATCAGCGGCCGCCCGCTCGCCGCCGGCGACGGGACGCTCTGGGTGATCGGCATCGCCGGGGCGGTCAGCCGGATCCGACTGAACGCCTAGTAGACGTCTTCCTTGCGGGAGTCTTCGTCCGCCTCAGGGACTTCGACGTCGTCCTCAGCCGAATCCACGGTGTGCATCCCGTCGAGGTCCTCAGCCGGTTCCTCGCCGTCCTCATCCGTCTCCTCAGCATCGTTGCCACGATTGATCAGGGAGTCCTTGGCATAAGGCCGGAACTCGTCCCGGGCCCCCTTCTTGATCGGGAACGACGGCCGGCCGAAGAACTTCGGGTCCTGGTAGATCTCGCGCACGATGACCTTGATCGCGTTGCCCTCGCAGGTGGCGACCGCGCCCGAATACTTGTTTCCACCCTCGATGAACTTGATCAGGCGGCGCCCGAGCGCGTGGTCGAGGTGGCCGAGCTTGACGCCCCGCGCCGTCTCGACGCTCATCGTGTCGCCCGCAACGATCAGCTTGACCGGATCGCCGCCGGCGACCTGGCTACAGGGGTCACCGTCGTTGTGCACGTGGAGGGCGGTCATGGAGGTCTTGCCGGTCTCTTCGATGAAGGCATCGACGTCGACCTTCGCCTTGGAAACGGGGACCGCAGCCTTGCCGCCACGGAGGGCCTGGAGCTTGGCCAGGTTCTTCAGGGCGATCGGGTTCACGGGGTTGCTCTTCAGCGTGCTCTTGTAGGCCTCGACCGCGTCCTCGATCTGGCCCAGCTCGGTGTAGGCCTTGCCGAGGCGGTTGAGGGTGTCTTCGTCGACCCCGAATCGGTCGACGATGGCACGGTTGACCTGGGCGGCCTCCGCCCACCGGCTCGCCAGTGCTAGCTCAATGGCCTCGTCCACGAACTGGGCTCGGGGTTTGGTGCGCTCTGCGAATTCAGCCAAGCATGCCCTCCTGAGTGCGTCGTATACCCTACGCGCGGTACGAAAGCGCTGTCAAGCTCGCGTACGTATTGCCGGGGGGACAACGCGACGGATCTCGAATGCCTGCGCCGGCCCCGCCACATTATTAGGTGGTATTAGAAAAAGGGGGCGCCCTTGCCAGTGTATTCGGCAACGTGTATAAAGAGCTACGCCTTGGGGGCGCCAGGCCCCCTCGGGCTATTTCGGGAATACACAAGGAGGACGTCGGATGAATATGCCGAAGTTGCTGGCCGGGTTTGCCGTGACAAGCCTTGCGCTGGCGGCCTGCGGTGGCGGCGGTGGCGGCGGCACCCAGTCCATCAAGGGCACGATCAAGATCGGGATCGATCTCCCGGTAACCGGTTCGGACGCGTCGGACGGGCAGCCAACCCAGAACGGGGCCAAGCTGGCGATCAAGCAGGCGGGCAAGGTGTGCGGCGCCTCGAGCCATACGGATGCCTGCTTTACGCTGGAGTCACTTCCGCTCGATGACGCCGTCAACGGCGTGCACGACCCGGCCCAGGGGGCGAAGAACGTTTCGCAGTTCATCGCCGACAACACCGTCCTCGGGATGGTCGGGCCGTTCAACAGCAGCGTGGCGCGCGCCGAGATGCCGCTCGCCAATACAGTGGGGCTCGCGATGGTCAGCCCGGCGAACACCAACGAGTGCCTGACCCAGGAACCGACCGACGGCCATTGCTCCGGTCAGGCAGCCAAGCTTCGCCCCAAGGGCGGCAACAACTACTTCCGCGTCTGCACCACGGACCTGATCCAGGGGCCGGCCGCGGCGGACTTCGCCGCCAAGAAGCTGAACAAGAAGAAGGTTTACATCCTGAACGATCAGCAGACCTACGGCCTTGGCCTCGCCAAGAACTTCGCCGCCCAATTCGTGAAGGATGGCGGCACTGTCCTGGACCCGGACCTCGGCGGATTTGATCCGTCGTCGACCACGGACTTCAAGTCGTTCCTCAACAAAGCCAAGTCAGCGGGCGCCGACGTCATCTTCTTCGGCGGCACGACCGCGACCAAGGGCGGGCAGATCCGCAAGCAAATGCTTGGCCTCCTCGACGTCCCCTACGTCGCCGGTGACGGCATCTCCGGCAACCAGTTCGCCAAGGACGCCGGCGAGAACGCCGCCAACAGCTACTTCACCGTCGCGGGTCCCTACCCGCAGAAGCTCTCCACGGCCCAGACCTTCAATACCGACTACAAGAAGGAGTACAGCCAGGAGGTGGGTGCTTACAGCGCCCAGGCCTTCGATGCGGCCGGTACGATCATCGCCGCGATCAAGCGGGCGATCGACGATGCCGGTGGTAACACCCCGACCCGCGCACAGGTCACGGCCCAACTGGCCAGGACCCAGGGTTACAAGGGTGCGATCGGGACGACCAGCTTCGACGCCAACGGCGATACCAGCTTGAAGATCATCACGATCTACAAGTGGACCTCCGCCAACGATACCGGTGGCACCTTCGTCGACCAGGTGACCGTCCAGTAACGATCGACTAGAGCGACCGGGGGCAGAGCCGCGCTCTGCCCCCCACCCTTGAACCAGATGCCACTGCTGGCTACACTGTTTGGCAACCGGTTTGGGATCGCCGGCCAAAGGGAGCAGGGATGCGGTTCTTTGCCGACCAGTTGACGCTGGGTCTGACCCTCGGCGCCATCTACGCCCTCATCGCGCTGGGCTACACACTCGTCTACGGCATCATCGAGCTGATCAACTTCGCCCACGGCGATATCTTCACGGTCGGCGGGCTCATCGGCCTGACACTGATCGGCGTACTCGGACTCCAGCACGCGTCCCCCGCCGTCCTGTTTGTCGGCGTGCTCTTCGTCTTCCTGGCCGCCATGGGCATCAACGGCCTGCTGGGGGTTGCGATCGAGCGGGTCGCCTACCGGCCGCTTCGAAACGCGCCGCGTCTCGCCCCCCTGATCACCGCCGTAGGGGTGTCCTTCATCCTCGAGGGGGTCCTGTTCTTGATAAAGGGACCGAACAATATCTCCTTCCCGAACCTGCTGCCTTCCGGTAGTCTCAACCTCGGTGTGATCTCCCTGGGGGTGGGGAACCTGATCATCATCGGGATCGCCCTGCTGTTGATGATCAGCCTGCAGCAATTCATCCAGCGGACCCGGATCGGGCGGGCGATGCGCGCGACCGCTCAGGACCGGGATGCGGCCCGCCTGATGGGCATCAACATCAACCGGACCATCGCCATCACCTTCTTCATCGGCTCGGCACTCGCCGCGGCCGGCGGGATCATCTATGGCTTTTACTTCCAGACGCTCCAGTTCGACCAGGGATTCCGAGCTGGGCTGATCGCCTTCACCGCCGCGGTCTTCGGCGGCATCGGCAACGTGGTGGGAGCGTCGGTTGGCGGCTTCTTGATCGGGATCATCCTCGCCTTCGTCGGCGGCTACATCACGGGTGGGGGGCAGTGGGCTGATGTCGTCGTCTTCAGCATCCTGATCTTCGTCCTTGTCTTCCGCCCGACTGGCCTGCTGGGGATGCGGGTGCCCGAGAAGTGAGCACCCGGGGAACCGCACGACCCGGTGGCCTCGCCTCCTGGTCCTCCGCCATCCGCGAGAAACGCTTTGGAACGCTTGGCAGGACGCTCCAGACGATCGTCGTGCTGGGACTGGCCGTCATCCTGATCATGTTCCCGCTCCTCGATTCGAACCAGTCGCACGTCAACGTCGCGGACGACGCCGGCCGCTGGGTGCTTTTGGCCCTGGGACTGAACATCGTGGTCGGCTATGCCGGGCTTCTCGACCTCGGGTATGCGGCATTCTTCGCAATCGGGTCGTACGCCTTCGCGATCCTCGCTTCGAGCCAGTTCAACATCCACATCTCCTTCTGGATCCTGCTCCTCCTCTCCGCGGTTATCGCCGCCCTTTTCGGCGTCATCCTCGGCGCTCCGACGCTCCGCCTGCGCGGCGACTACCTGGCGATCGTGACGCTCGGCTTCGGGGAGATCGTGCCACGCGTCGTCCGCAACGTCACGCCGCTCACCGGCGGGGTGAACGGCATCGTGGGCACGGATCAGCCCTCACTTCCCATCATTGGCAGCTTCGGCTTCAACCCCGTCCCCTACTACTACCTGATCCTGGTGGTGCTCCTGCTCTCCATCTACCTGATCTCCAATCTGCGCAACTCACGATTGGGTCGCGCCTGGATGGCGATCCGGGAGGATGAGGTGGCCGCCGCCGCGACCGGGATCAACACCGTCACCACCAAGTTGCTCGCGTTTGCCATGGGGGCAGCGTTCAGCGGCTTTGCCGGGACCTACTACACGGCCAAGCTCTTCATTGTCACGCCGGAATCCTTCGGCTTCGTCGTGTCGGTTACCGTGCTCGTGATGGTGGTCCTCGGTGGGATGGGCAACATGTGGGGCGTCATCGTGGGCTCTCTGCTCGTGTATACGATCCAGTCGTACGTCCTGATTCAGCTCCCCGGCTGGATCCAGGGCGTCACTCAGGCCCTGAACATCGGCTTCCTGAACAAGCTCGACATCGCCGGCTACGTCCAGCGCTCCAACTTCCTGATCTTCGGCATCATCCTGGTGGCCATCATGCTGCTGCGACCGCAGGGCCTGATCCCGAGCGCGCAGCGCAAGGTCGAGCTCGAACTCGGCACCAGCGATGAAGCCGTTTCCGACCTACGGGGATCCGCGTAGGCACGGAGATGCCGATCCTGGAGACGCGCGGCCTGACCAAGCGTTTCGGTGGCCTGCTGGCCGTCAATAACGTCGACCTCACGGTCGAGCAGGGCGAGATCTTCGCCATGATCGGCCCCAATGGCGCCGGCAAGACCACGATGTTCAACCTGATCGCCGGCCTCTACAGGCCCAGCAGCGGCGAGATCATCTTCAACGGGAAATCCGTTTACCCCGTGGCTGAATACTGGCGGACCTTCCTCCCACCGCTCGCCGCCTACTACACCATTGCCAGTGGCGTCCGGCGCGCGGTCGGACAGGGACCGATCCCGATCGGACTGCGGCCGCACGCGGTCACGACGCTCGGCATCGCCCGCACGTTCCAGAATATCCGCCTCTTCTCCTACATGACCGCGCTCGAGAACGTGATGGTCGGACAGCATCCCCGGATGCATGCGCAGGTGTGGGATGCGTTGCTGCGAACGCCGTACGCCCGGAAGGAAGAGCGCAAGGTTCGCGACCGGGCGCGCGAGTTGCTCCAGTTCGTCGGTCTTGAGCCCTACCAGGAGCAGTACGCGCGCAACCTTCCCTACGGCTTTCAGCGCCGCCTCGAGATCGCCCGCGCGCTGGCCAGTGACCCTAAGCTGCTGATGCTCGACGAGCCGGCGGCCGGCTTCAACCCCCAGGAAAAGGCGGAGTTGATGCAGCTCATCCAGAAGATCCGATCCCAGGGCATCACCGTCTTCCTCATCGAGCACGACATGAAGGTCGTCATGGAAGTGTCCGAGCGGATCGTCGTGCTCGACTACGGCGAGAAGATCGCGGAGGGCACGCCCCAGAAGGTGCGTTCCGACCCCCGCGTCATCGAGGCCTACCTGGGGAAATCGGCCTAGTGGCGGCGATCCTCGACGTAGAATCGATCGACGTCTTTTACGGCCGCATCCAGGCGCTGCGCGCGGTCAGCCTGCACGTCGACGAGGGTGAGATCGTGTCCCTGATCGGGGCCAACGGGGCGGGGAAGACGACGACGCTGCGGGCCATCTCGGGTCTGACGCCCGCCTCCTCGGGCCGGGTCCGCCTGCGCGGCGAGGACATCAGCCGCCTGCAGGCGGAAGACATCGTGGTCAAGGGCATCGGGCACGCGCCCGAGGGCCGGCGGATCTTCGCCCGGATGACGGTGCGCGAGAACCTCGACCTGGGCGCGTATATCCGCAAGGGCGGGGTCACCCGGGCCGACCTCGATCGCGTCTACACGCTGTTCCCCCGCCTCAAGGAGCGGCAGGGCCAGCTGGCCGGCACGCTCTCCGGCGGCGAGCAGCAGATGCTGACGATCAGCCGCGCCTTGATGTCGCAGCCAAAGGTGCTGCTGCTCGACGAGCCGTCGCTCGGACTGGCGCCGCTGATGGTGGACACCATCTTCACCGTCATCCGCGACATCAACAAAGAGGGCACGACCATCCTGCTGATCGAGCAGAATGCGCTCAAGGCGCTCAACGTCGCCCATCGCGGCTACGTCCTGGAGACGGGACGGATCGTCAAGCAGGGCACCGGCAAGGAATTGCTCGCCAGTCCAGACGTGCAGCGAGCCTACCTCGGGGTCTAGCTCAACCCACGGGGCGGCCGGTGACGGCTGCCAGCACGATCAGGTAGACGCAGATGACCGCGAAGAGTCCGTACTCGAAGAAGATCCGTTTCGTCAGCGAGTCGTCGAGCGTGTGGACGAGCAGGCCCTGCCAGGCATACCAGGCAAAGGCGAGGACGACCGCGATGTAGGCGCTGCCCTGGTTGAGATAAGTGACCATGCCGAAGGCGCCGAAGGTGACGGTGCCGGCGGTCAGGAAGGCGGTCAGGAGCGCCACCCCCTCGCGACGTGTTGCGAAGCGGAAGCTGCGATAGCCGCTGAAAAGGGAGATCAGGAAGATCCAGCTGAACTTCAGGATGTTGGGGATCTCGCTCGACTCCAACACCAGGTAGAGCAGCGCCAGCAGGGAGCAGAACGTGGTCGCGTCGCGCAGGAATCGATGGAGCGGTCGCTCGCGGCCCATCCCACGTGAGAGGTCGACATAGCTGCTGGTGAAGATCACCGCGCCCATCGCCAGCATGGCGAGCGTGTGAACCCGGTAATCGAGGGCGCGGATGGAGAAGGCGCCCGCGGCGATGATCGCGAGCACGGGCGAGATGTAGTGGTCGAGGCTCAGCCAGCCGGGCGTGCGGTTGCGCGCGTGGAGGAAGAGGAGGCCGAGCGAGGTGAAGACGGCAAGCCCGGCAGTCGCCTGCCAGACCTGGGTCGGCGTGAGCAGCTCGGATTTGAAGCTGAGGCCGACGACCGTTGCCCAGACGGCGAGCAGGCCGAGGTAGCGGGTCCCCAGTTTGATCGGCCGGGCGGCGGTCCCGACCCTGGGCCGGCCGGCACGCGGTTGTCCGGCCTGCGGAAGGGTCGCGGAACTACGCGCGAGGGCTTCCGACATGGCGGGAAGTGTAGCACCGAAACGTCCGTTTGGGGCTGGGGATAGCCCACCCATCGCAAGACCGAATTTGTATTCGAAAACGTATGTTCGTTATGCGGCCAACTGATTGTGGAAACTGTGGAAAGGTCGCCCGGATCAGGCCGTGCTGGTCCCCTCCCGACCGTACTTATCCTCCAGTCGGACGACGTCGTCGATCTCGGGGGTCGACACCTCGAAGAATTCACACTCCTCGGCCCCGATCATCCGGTGCTTTTTTCCCGGGGTGATCCGCCGCGACATGCCGGGTGTCAGGCGGTGGATCTGGAGCCTCCCCTGGTCGTCTTCGAGCTGGAGGTCCATGACGCCCTTCACGACCAGCACCGTTTCATCCTTGCGCTCGTGATACTGCAGGCTCAGCATCTCGCCCGCATTGATGTGGATGACCTTGCCCAGGTAGCGGTCGGTGATCGCGAAGCGGTTTTCCCAGCCCCACGGCTTCTTGACCAGCTCAGGCATGCTGGCGGAGGCCGAGGCGATCCTCGAGGGCGGCAAGCAGCTGGTCGACTCGCTCCTTTCCTGGCGCCTCGCTGTAGACGCGGATCAGGGGCTCGGTCCCGCTGAACCGGATCAGCACCCAGCTCCCGTCCTCGAGGTAGTACTTGAACCCGTCGTCGCTGCGTGATCGGGTCACGGCTTCCCCGCCGATCTCCTTCGGCGGGTCGTGCTGCAGCTTGCCGTAGAGCTCGGTCCGTCGTGCCGCATACTCCTGTCGCTCCAGGTGGATGTCATGGCGCGCGTAAAAGTGGGGGCCGACGAGATCGACCAGGTGTTCCAGGATCTTTGACAGCGGTTGACCGTACTGCACGATCATGTCGGCAAAGAACAGCCCGGAGAGCACGCCGTCCCGCTCCGGGATGTGCCCGCGGAAGGCGAAGCCGCCGCTCTCCTCGCCGGCGAGGATGCCGTCAACCTCCGTGAGCTTCGGCCCGAGGTACTTGAAGCCGACCTTCAACTCGTGCACCGTGACGCCGAACCGCTCTCCCAGCTTGTCGGCCATCGAGGTCGAGGTGAGCGAGCGCACGACGTCGCCTTTCTGGCCGCGCTTCTCGACCAGGTACATCATGAGCAACGCCATCACCTGGAGCTGGTTGATGAATTGGCCCTTCTCGTCGATGATTCCGAGGCGATCGGCGTCCCCGTCGTTGGCGATGCAGAGGTCGTACTTCCCCTTGGCCATGGTGGCCATCGCCTCCGGCATGTAGTGGGCGATCGGTTCGGGGTGCATCCCCCCGAAGGAGGCGTTGCGCTCGCCATGGATCTCGTCGACCTTCGTCTTTCCGCCATCCAGCAACGCCCGGATGTATCCCTGCGCGGCGCCGTACATCGGCTCGTGCAGGATCCGTAGCCCGGCTGCCCTGATGCGCCCGAGGTCGACGAGCTTGTTCACCTGCGCCGCGTAGGCGGGTTGCGGGTCGAAGAGCTCGATCAGGCCCTGTGATCTGGCGTCGTCGAAGCGCATCTGCTTGACGCGCCCGCCGCGCTGGACCTTGACGATCTCCTGCTCGAGGCGGGCAGTCACCTCGGGCGACGCCGAGCCGGCATATTCCGGCTTGTACTTCAGGCCACTGAAGTAGTAGGGATTATGGCTGGCGGTGATGACCAGTGCGCCGCTCGCCTTCCGGTCGAGGACGGCGAACGTGGAGACCTGGGTGGGCGCAGGCGCGTCGATGAGGAAGACGTGAACCCCGTTGGCGGCCAGCACCTGGGCCACCTCCCGTGCGAACAGATCGGAGGAGAAGCGTGTGTCGTAGCCGACCACGGCCCTCGGGTTCGGGCGGCTGACGAGATACTGCGCGATCCCCTGGGTGGCGATGCGCACCGAGTCGTAGGTGAAGTCGTCGGCGATGATGCCGCGCCAGCCGTCGGTGCCGAACGTGATCTCGACCGGGGCGGTCATGCGACCGTCGTCGAGCGCGCGCGCAGGTACTGATCGGGCTTGACGCCGGCGGCGGCGAGATCGTGCTCGAGCATCTCGCGGATCATATCCTCGAAGCTGGTCTTCGGCGCCCAGCCGAGAGCCGTTCGCGCCTTTGACGGATCGCCACACAGGTCCGGGACCTCGGCGGGCCGAAGGTACGCGGGATCGACCTCGACGTACTTGGGCCATTCCAATCCGACCAACCCGAAGGCGAGCTCGGCAAGCTGACGGACGCTCCACTGTCGCCCGGTGGCGATTACATAGTCGTCGGGTTTCTCCTGCTGGAGCATCATCCACATCGCCTCGACGTAGTCGGGGGCGTATCCCCAGTCCCGCTTCGAGTCCAGGTTGCCCAGTCGCACCGATTTGCCGCGCCCGGCGAGGATCGCCGCAACGCCGCGGGTCACCTTGCGGGTGACGAAGTTCTCGCCGCGCCGTGGGGACTCGTGATTGAAGAGGATGCCACTGCAGGCGAACATGCCATAGGCTTCGCGGTAGTTGACCGTGATCCAGTGGGCATAGAGCTTGGCCACCCCGTAGGGACTCCGCGGGTGCATCGCTGTCTGCTCGTTCTGCGGCGAAGGCGTCAGCCCGAAGATCTCGGAGGTGGACGCCTGGTAGAAGCGGGTCCCGCGTCCGGTCGCCCGGATGGCCTCCAGCAGGCGGGTTGTCCCGAGCCCATCCGTGTTCCCGGTGTACTCGGGCTGGTCGAAGGAGATGTGCACCTGGCTCATCGCCGCAAGGTTGTAGATCTCGTCCGGCTCGACCGTCATCACGAGCCGGTTCAGGCCGCCGGAGTCGGTCATGTCGCCGTAGTGGAGCAGGAAGCGGGACTCCCCGACATGCAGCGGGTTGCCGTGCTCGAGATGGTCGATGCGGCTCCGATTCATGCTCGATGATCGGCGCACGACGCCGTGAACCTCGTAACCCTTGCTGAGCAGCAATTCCGCCAGGTAGGAGCCGTCCTGGCCCGTGATCCCGGTGATCAGCGCACGCTTCGGCACCGCCAAAGTGTACCGAGCCCTAGAGATAGTCCGTCTTACCCATCTGGCGCAGGCGGTCAACGATCAGCTTGACGTCCTGGGAGCGGGCCTTGGGGCAGATCAGCAGCGCATCCTCGGTCTCGATCACGACCATATCCTCGAGGCCGACCGCCGCCACCAGCTTGCTCGGCGAGTGGATCATGCAGTTCTTCGAGTCGATCAGGACATGATCCCCTTCGACGAAGTTGCCCGCCTCATCCCGCTCCAGGATGTCGTGCAGGTCGGCCCAGGACCCGAGGTCGTGCCATTCGAAGCTCGCCCGCACCATCAACAGATTGCTCGTGCGCTCCAGCACCGCGGTGTCGATCGCCTCGGTCGGCAGCGCCCGATAGGCATCATCCGCCTGTGCCGGGTCGCCCCCGTCGCGAGCCCTCCGGACACGCTCGAGGCCAGCGTAGAGCGCGCCGGCGTGAGCAGCCATCTCCGAGAAGAGGACGTCGACCGGCCAGCTGAAGAGGCCCAGATGCCAGAGATAGGTGCCCTCGCGAAGGTACGCCTGCGCAGTGCGAAGGTCGGGCTTTTCGACAAAGGACTGGACCCGGTAGGCAGGCAGGCCACCGCCGTCCTGGACCGGTTCGCCCGGCCGGATGTAGCCGAAAGCGGTCGAGGCGTAGGGCGGCGTCAGCCCGACCGTCACGAGCGACCGGCGTCGCTCGGCCCAGACGGCCTCGGCCTCGAGCGTCTGCAGGTAAGCCGTTTCGTCCGAGCCGAGGTAATGGTCGGCGTGCACCGAGAGCATGGTGGCGCTCGGCTCGATGCCGGCGATCGTCAGCGCCGCTAGCCCCAGCGCCGAGGCGGTGCCACGACGTGCGGGCTCGACGATGAAGCACCGGTCCGGGAGATCGGGGAGTTGCTCCTTGATGCTCGGCACCTGCGAGCGCTCGGTCACGACGTAGACCTGCTCGGAGAGGCGCCGGACGCGTTCGTAGGTCGCCTGGAGCAGGGAGTGTCTGCCGTGCAGCGTCAGCAGGTGTTTCGGGGTTCTCTCGCGGGAGCGCGGCCAGAGCCGGGTGCCGCTGCCGCCGGCGAGGATCACGACGTGGCGGCTCATGCGTTCTGCGCCTCACACCGCCGCCAGTAGTTGAGCGTGTCGCGGAGCGTCCGCTCGAGCTTGATCTGAGGGCGCCATCCGCTCAGGCGCTGGAACCGCCGAGGATCGCATAGGTAGACCTCGGCCTCGGCGACTCGAGTGCGCGCGGGATCGACCTCGAGCGCGATCCGCGTCCTGGTCATACGCAGGAGGGATTCCACGACGGTGGCGAGGGAAACCGCCACGCCGGAGCCGAGGTTGTAGACCTCGCCGGGCTTTCCCTTCGTCAGCGCCAGCAGGTAGGCGCGCGCCATGTCGCGGACGTCGGTAAAGTCGCGTTTCGCCTTCAAATTCCCGACCTTGAGCGAGGGCGCCTGCCGGCCGAGCTCGATCCGGGCGATCTGCTGGGCGAAGTTCGAGACCGCGAACTGGGGCGACTGCCGTGGGCCGGTGTGGTTGAAGGGGCGGACTCGGACGCAGGGCAGCGCGCGACTCAGGTAGTACTGCAAACCGAGGTAATCCTGCGCCACCTTGCTCACCGCATAGGGGCTGAGCGGCCGCAGCGGGGTGTTCTCGTCGAGCGGCTGCCGGCGCCCCGCCACCCGGCCGTATTCATCGGTCGAGCCGACCACCAGCACCCGCGGCTTGGGATCGAGCCGTACGAGAGCGTTGAGGAGGTTGGCCTGGCCGCCGACGTTGTTCGTGATGGTTGCCGCCGGATCCTCCCAGGAGGCGGCCGGGCTACTCAGCGCGGCTAGGTGGAAGACCCACGCCGGCCTGACGCGCTCCACCACGGCCTCGACCGCTTCGCGGTGGAGCAGATCGACGGGGTGGCATTCGACATCGGGGTTGAGCTCGGCCCGGCGATCGGCCCGCGGAGCGCGGGTCGTGCCGTGGACCCGGTAGCGTCGCCGCAGCAAGAGGTCGGCGAGGTGACTCCCGGCAAAGCCGTCGACCCCGGTGACAAGGACGGGGCCCCGGTCACCCGTTCTGCGACTCCACCACCTGGAGACGCTGGACCCCCGCCTCGGCGGCCAGCGCTTCTGCCTTGTCGGTCCGCTCCCAGGGCAGGTCGAGGTCGGAGCGGCCGAAGTGCCCGTAAGCGGCGGTCTGCTTGTAAATCGGGCGGCGCAGCCCCAGCTCGCGGATGATCTCGAGCGGGCTCAGGTCGAAGTGCTTGTTGACGAGGTGCTCGATGGTCGCGACCGGCACCCGCTCTGTCCCGAACGTCTCGACCAAAATGGAGACCGGCTTTCGGACGCCGATCGCGTAGGCGACCTGGATCTCGCAGTGGGTCGCCAGTCCGGCCGCCACGACGTTCTTGGCGACGTAGCGGGCGGCGTACGCGCCCGAGCGATCGACCTTGGAGGGATCCTTGCCGGAAAAGCAGCCGCCGCCGTGGCGGGCGTAGCCGCCGTAGCTGTCCACGATGATCTTGCGGCCGGTGAGGCCGGCGTCCGCGCGCGGGCCGCCGAGGACAAAGCGGCCGGTTGGATTGACGTGGATCGTCGACTGCTGATCAAGCATCTTGGCGGGGACCACGACATCGAGCACCGTCTCGCGGAGGTCATCGCGGATCTGGTCCAGGCTCGTCTCCTCGGAGTGCTGCGCCGAAAGCACGACGGTGTCGACCCGAAGCGGCCGGCCGTCGACGTACTGGATCGTGACCTGGGTCTTGCCGTCGGGCCCGAGGTAAGGGAGTGTTTTGTCCTTGCGGACCCGCGCCATCTGGCGCGCCAGCTGGTGCGCGAGGTGGATCGGCATCGGCATCAACTCCGGCGTCTCGTCGCAGGCGAAGCCGAACATCATGCCCTGGTCGCCGGCGCCGCCGGTGTCGACGCCCTGCGCGATGTCGGGCGACTGCTTGTCGATCGAGACGATCACACCGCAGGTGTCGGCGTCGAAGCCGAAGCCGGGGCGGTCATAGCCCGCCTGCTGGATCGTCTGGCGGATGATGTCACGCATCTCCACGTAGGTGTCCGTCGTGATCTCCCCGATGACGAACGCGAGGCCGGTCGTAACCGCGGTCTCGCAGGCGACCCTTCCGAGCGGGTCCTTGGCCATGATCGCGTCGAGGATGGCGTCCGAGATCTGGTCGGCGACCTTGTCCGGGTGCCCCTCCGTCACGGATTCGGACGTGAAGAGGTGGGTCGACCGCTTCACCGAGTGCCGGACTCCCAGCCGCTCAGGTAGGCCGATTGCTCCTCGGTGAGCGTGTCGATCGCGATGCCCATGGCGGCCAATTTTAGCCGGGCGATTTCGCGGTCGATGTCGTCGGGGACCGGGTACACCTTCGGCTGCAAATCGCGCGCGTGGGTGACGAGGTACTCGGCGGAGAGCGCCTGGTTCGCGAAGCTCATGTCCATCACGGCGGCCGGGTGACCCTCGGCGGCCGCGAGGTTGACGAGGCGGCCTTCGCCGAGTACGAAGAGGCGCCGTCCATCGCGAAGCTTGTACTCCTCCAGCGAGGTGCGGATGGTCCGGACGCTCTCCGCCATGGTGTCGAGGACGCTGAGGTTGATCTCGTCATTGAAGTGGCCGGAGTTGGCGAGGATGGCGCCGCTCTTCATCCCTTTCAGGTGCGGCTCGTCGAGGACATTGATGTCGCCCGTGACCGTGACGAAGATATCGCCTTCCCTGGCCGCTTCCTGCATCGTCATCACGCGGTAACCGTCCATGACCGCCTCCAGCGCGCGGACCGGTTCGACCTCGGTGACGATGACGTGGGCACCCATGCCGCGCGCCCGCATCGCCAGGCCGCGTCCGCACCAGCCGTAGCCGGCGACGACGAACACCTTGCCCGCAAGCAGCACGTTGGTGGCGCGAATGATCCCGTCAATCGTGCTCTGACCGGTGCCGTAGCGGTTGTCGAAGAAATGCTTGGTCATCGCCTCGTTGACGGCGATGATCGGATAGCGGAGCACCTTGTGCTCGGCCATGCTCTTCAGGCGCACCACTCCCGTCGTCGTCTCCTCGGTACCGCCGATCACGTCACCGATGATGTCGGTGCGGTCCTTGTGCAGGGCGGCGACCAGGTCGGCGCCATCGTCCATCGTCATCGTCGGACGATGCTCGAGCGCCGCCGCGATGTGGCGGTAGTAGGTCTCGTTGTCCTCGCCCTTGATCGCGAAGACGCTGATGCCATGGTCCTGGACCAGCGAGGCAGCGGCCGCATCCGAGGTCGAGAGCGGGTTGGAGGCGCAGAGCACGAGGTCGGCCCCGCCGGCCTTGAGCGTGATCGCCAGGTTGGCCGTCTCGGTCGTGACGTGCAGGCAGGCCGACAAGCGCAGGCCCTTGAGCGGTTGCTCTTTTTGGAACCGTTCCCGGATCGTACGCAGGACCGGCATCTCCTGGGCAGCCCAGTCGATCATCCGGGCCCCCTCGGCGGCGAGCTTGGGGTCCTTGACGTCGTAGCGCTGGGCGGGAATGATTGCCATGGTCAGTTGCCGCCCCGCGTGGGCGCGAGAGAGATCATATCGACAAGCGTACTGAACCGGGATTCCACTTCGCCCGCCTCCGCGCTCGCGACACCGCCCACGCTGAAGTCCTGAACCGCCAGCGAGCCCAGCACGCTGCCATAGAGCATGGCGCGGCGCAGCACCCCCTCGTCGATCCGACCGGCCTTCGCGATGGCACCGAGGAATCCGCCGGCAAAGGCGTCGCCCGCCCCGGTCGGGTCTTTGATCGACTCCAACGGGAGGGCCGGCGCGCTGAAGACGCGGTCGCCCATGAAGAGCAAGGAGCCGTGCTCGCCGCGCTTGATGATGACCGCCTTCGGTCCATAGGACAGGATCGCCCGCGCCGCGGACGGGAGGAACCGATCGCCGCTGAACTGGACCGCTTCCTCGTCGTTCATGAGGACACAGTGCACCCGCCGAAAGAGGCGTTCAAGCGCGGGACGCGCGGTATCGAGCCAGAGCTTCATGGTGTCGCAGGCGATGAACTCCGCCCGGCGGGCCTGCGAGAGGACCTCGAGCTGCAGCTCGGGCTGGATGTTGGCAAGGAAGACGAGCGTCGAGTCCTTGTAGCGAGGCGGGATGGTCGGATGAAAGCCGGCGAAGACGCCCAGCTGGGTGTCGAGCGTCAGGCGCTCCTCGAGCCGCACGCCGGAGTAGCGGGCGGTCCAGCGAAAGGTCTTGCCGGCCTCGACCTGCAGCCCGGTCAGGTCGATGCCACGTTCCGCCAGCAACTCGCGGTGCTGTGGTGGGAAATCCTCGCCGACGACCGCCACCAGCCGGACCGGGGCGAACATGGAGGCGGAGAGACAGAAATAGCTGGCCGCGCCGCCCAGGACCTCGCTCGCCGATTCCGTTGGCGTTTCGACTGCGTCGAGCGCGACCGAGCCCACCACCAGGATCGGTTTGACGGTGGCCATCAGAACTGCAGGTGCGAAACGACGTTGTACTCCGACAGGTTCTCGGCCCCCTTGAGAAACGCGAGCTCGATCAAGAAAGAGATGCCGACCACCTTCCCGCCGAGCTTTACGACCAGGTTCGCGGTCGCCCGGGCAGTGCCACCCGTGGCCAGCAGGTCGTCGACGATCACGACCGACTGTCCGGCCTTGATCGCGTCCCGGTGGATCTCCAACATGGCTGAGCCGTATTCGAGGGCATAGGCTTCAGAAATCTTTTGATGGGGCAGCTTGCCCTCTTTCCGAACCGGAATGAAACCGGCGTTGAGAAGGTAGGCGAGCGCCCCGCCGAAGATGAAGCCGCGGGACTCAACGCCGACGACCAGTTCCACCGCCTTGTCCCGGTAGGTGGCGGCCATCAGGTCCACCGCCTGCCGAAAGGCCTTCGGATCCTGCAGCAGGGTGGTGATGTCCTTGAATAGAATGCCGTCCTTGGGGAAGTTCGGGACGTCGCGGATCTTCCCCTTTAGGGCAGCCAGAACAGCCCGGTCGTCAGGCACCCGTGTAGTTTAGGTTAGGGTCGCGGGCCGCCGACCAGCTGGGCAAACCCGGCGAGCGAGGTCCCGCCGCCGACGCGCTGGCGGTGCATCCACCAGAGGTCGCGCGCCTGGTGCCAGGCACCCGGCAGCGTGGAGGTGGCGGACTCGAAGCCCATCGATCGAGCCTGCTGGGCGAGCGAGGCGTTGAAGCTGCCGTAGGGGTAGGCAAACTCGAGCACCGGGTGGCCGAGCATCCCTTCGAGGACCTGCTTGCTCTGCCGCATCTCGGCGACGGCGGAGGCCTGGCGGATCTGCGCCAGCGGCACGTGGTGCATGGTGTGTGCGGCAATCGTGAAGCCCATCCGGTCCGCCTGCACGACCTGCGACCAGCTCATAAATGATGGGCGCCCGACGAGGCCGGGGACCACATAGTCGGTAGCGGTGAAGCCGTACCGCCGCATCTCCGGGATCGCGGTCGTAAAGAAGTCGGCGTAGCCGTCGTCGAACGTCAGGACGACGGAGCGCGCCGGTAGCGGCCTGCCCGTGCGGACGGCCGCGACCGCCTGCGCCAGCGAAACGGTGTGGAAATGGTTCTTCGCCAGGTAGGCCATCTGGGCGTGGAACGCCGCGGGCGTGACGGAGAGGTTGTAGCCGACCCGGTCGCGGGGATCAGGATTGGTCCGGACGTAGTGGTACATGAGGACCGGCACGTACGTCCAGGCGCTGCCCGGCCGGCTGCTGCGGCTGGACGCCAGCGCCACCTGCGGGAAGAGGCCGAGCAGCAGCGGCACGATCAGCAGGCTCAGCAGCCGTTTCGAAAAGCCTTTCCGGACCACCCATCCAGTCAAGCGCCAGCCCATTACGGATTACCCGACGACGCCGCAACAGTCGTCGAACTCTGCCGTCGCCGGACTGTCGGCGTCCGTCACGAATAATCACGCAGCCGCTGCGTTTTGCGCCCTCGGCGAGCGTTCCGATGCGCCGTGTAGGGGTCGTTGACGCGTTACACGGCGAGATGAAGGTCTTTCGCGTTCGGACCCAGGCAGCGATGGTCGGCCTGCGGCTCCTGGCGGGCACCATGGGTGTCCTCGGCGCGGGGAGTGGCGGGGCCGGGTCGTTGCGCTACGAGGTGACCGCACCCCTCCGGTCGGTCGGTGGCGGCCCCGTGTACGCCTGCTACAGCTATGACCTCATGCCGGCCGACCCCTGTGGAGGCGTTCTCCTCAAGGGTGTAGACATGCGAACGATCCCCACGGTCCAGGGCTACGCGGAGAACGCAACGCTGGAGACGGGGCCCGTGCGGCTGGTCGGCCGGTGGGAAAACGGCGCCTTGATCCTGACCGAGCCGCCCGGACCAGCGACGAACGAGACCCCATTTCCTGATCCGTGCAAGCAGGACGTCGGCTTTGTGCCGCAAGCCGACATGCTCGCCCTGCAGGACCGAGTGATCCGCGACTCGGCGTTCCAGAGTGGCCAGATCCAGATGATCAGGACCCTTCCCTGTGAGGGCAAGGTTGGCATCCTCGTCGTCGTCGCGGACGCTGGCACAGTCGCCTACCTCACACGCCGGTATCCCGCTGTGGTCGTCGCGGGCTGGCTCCAACCGGTGCAACCCGGGTTCTGACCCGCTTCGACTCTCCGCCGTGCGGTATACAAGAGTCGTGGATCGCAGCGCCCTGATTGGGCAGTACAGGCAGGGCCCGGATCGGATCGCCGGAACGATACGCGGGCTGAGCGAAGGCGAACTCGATTACCAACCCACCGACGGTGGCTGGTCGCCCAGAGAGGTCGTCCACCATACGGCCGATAGCGAGCTGACCTCCGCCATCCGGTTGCGGCGCTTGATCGCTGAAGAGAACCCGCAGATCGTCGGCTACGACGGCGATGAGTTCGCGAGAAAGCTCCACTACCGCAAGCGACCGGTTCAGCCGTCGCTCGACGCCATCCGGGGTGCCAGGGAGACGACGGCATCTATCCTGGAGCGACTGACCGACGCGGACTGGAAGCGGGCCGGCACCCACAGCGAGATCGGAGCCTACTCGGTCGAGACCTGGCTCGAGATCTATTCGAGGCACTGCCACGAGCACGCCGAGCAGATCGAGCGGGTGCTGCTCGAGGCGAGAAGCCGAACGGCTCGCTAGGCCCGCAGGCTACCGCGCAGGATCGCCCATTCCTCGCGGTCGAGCGCGCGAAAGGCCAGCAGCCCACCGGCGTAAACGATCACCCCGATCGCGACCACCAGGATCAGTGGCAGCGATCGGGTGAGGTAGACGGCGCCTCCCATCAACGCCACGCTGATCAGGAGCGGGCCGATGCTGCGAATCACCGGCAGCGCTACCAGGTGGCGGCGCAGCAGCCACCAGCCGCCGGCAAACAGCGCCAGCTCGGTCAGCGTCGAGGCGACGGCCGCCCCCAGGTAGCCGAACGGCGGGATGAGGGCGAGGTTGAGGATGACGTTCACCACCAGCGTCATCAACGCGAGGCGGGTGAAGTCGGCCTGGCGGTTCATCGCCGTCAGCGCGTAGATGAAGGCGTTGTTGACGAAGAGAAGCGCGATCGACGGGGCGAGGAGTTGCAAGGCGGGGATCGACTGATCGAAGCCGCGCGTCAGGTGCACGATGCTGGCGGCCGTGATGCCGATGCCGACGGCGAGGGGGAGGGCGATCAGTGCCAGCATCTTGTAAGACTTCTCGTAGGCGAAGGCCAGTCGTCTGTGATCCCCTCGGGAGAGCATGGCGAGCGCGGGAAAGACGGCGCCCATCGCAGACTGCGGGATCCAGGCAACCGCATCGACGTACTTGTTGGCGGCCGAGTACCAACCGACCATCTGGAAGTTCTTGAAAAGCTGGAGCAGGACGATGTCGAGCTGCGCGTAGATGGTCGTGATCGTGAAGCCGAGCGCCAGCGGCAGCCCTGCCAGCAACAGTGCCCGGATCAACGCGGGCTCGAAGCGCGGGACGACCCCCTCGTGCCAACGCCAGCGTAGGACGGCAAAGGTGAAGAGGCAGGTGAACAGGTAGCTCGCCGCATAGACCCAGAGGAAGACGTCCCAGCTGGCGTGCCGGCTGATGGCATAGAACGTGAGGCCGAGCAGCACCAGCGCCTCGATGACGATCGCGACCGCCTCATAGCCGAGCCGGCCGCGGATATAGAAGATGCCGCGCAGCAGGCTGGAATAGCTGGTGGTCAGCAGCAGCGCGAAGCCGGCCAGAGTGTAGGGAAAGAGGGTCGGACTCAGGATGCGCAGCGCCGCCGCGAGGACGACGAGCGCGATGACGGATAGAGCCAGCCGGGCGCTCACCAGGTTGCCTAGATAGCGACGGAACAGGTCTGCGTCGCGCGAGACGTCACGAATGAAGATGGTCTGCGTGCCGAGGTCGGCGATCACCCCCACCAGCGTCACGTAGACGACCATCGTGGCGAACCTGCCGTAGCGCTCGTCCCCGAGGTGCCGCCAGAGCAGGACGATGACGAGGAAGACGCCGATCTTGGCCAGCGCCCGGGCCCCTACCACCAGCACGCTGTTGCGCAGCGTGCGGCTGGCGAGGCGCTGGCTCACGGCGGGGATTCTAGTCCCGGGAACTTTTCCCGGCCCGGTACGTTGTAAGGACGAGGTGGTCACGCGAGTCCTGGCGTCCCTGTCGGCGACCCTGATCGTGGCCGGCTGCGCCGGCAGCCCGCTCGCCGCGCCCAGGCCGGGGACGATCAGCGGCCACGTGAGCACCCGGGCCTGTGGCGGCGCCGCCCGAGAGGACTCGACCGGATGCGCCTTCCGACCGGCCCCGGGGCTGACGCTGGCATTCCGGCGTGCGGGGGGCGGTGACGCCTCCTACGCGACCACCGACGCGACCGGCTTCTACTCGATCCAGCTCCCGGCGGGCCAGTACCGGGTCGAGCCGAAAAACCCGATGCCGCCGGCGAAGCAAGCGGGACCGCGCCTGGTCGAGGTACCGGCGGGGGCCACCGTCACGGCCGATTTCAGCTACACGATCCAACTGCTGTAGCTAACATTCGGGGATGCCCGATGCCACCGGCAAGCCGCGCGTCTTTTCCGGCATGCAGCCGGACGCCAGCCCCCACCTCGGCAATTACCTGGGCGCCATCCGGAACTGGGTGCGCAACCAGGACCGCTACGACAACATTTTTTGCATCGTCGACCTGCACGCGCTCACGACGCTGCAGGACCCGGCAAAGCTACGCGCATACACGCTCGAGCTGGCCGCCATCTACATCGCCAGCGGCATCAAGGAGGAGCACGCGATCCTGGTCCAGTCGCACGTCCGCGCGCACTCGGAGCTGGCCTGGATCTTCGAGTGCTTCACCCCGATCGGCTGGCTCGAGCGGATGACGCAGTTCAAGGACCGCACCGCTCGACAGGGCCAGGAGCGGATCGGCGCCGGGGTGCTGACGTATCCAGCGCTGATGGCCGCCGACATCATGCTCTACGACGCGAAGTACGTTCCCGTCGGCGAGGACCAGCGACAGCACCTCGAGTACTCGCGCGACATCGGGCAGCGCATGAATCAGCGCTTCGGCGACATCCTGGTGGTTCCGGAGCCGCTGATCGAGAAGGCCGGGGCGGAAATCAAGGGCCTCGATGACCCTGGGAAGAAGATGAGCAAGAGCATCGCCCGCGATGTCCCTGCTCATGCCATCTTCATGCTCGACCCGCCGGATGCGATCCGAAAGAAGCTGGCACGGGCCCAGACCGACACGCAGCCAGAGGTGCGCTTTCCCTCCGGCCCGGGCGTGACGAACCTGCTCGAGATCTACCGGACCATCCAGGAAAAGGACCTAAAGGCGATCGAGCAGGAGTTCGCCGGCAAGCCGTACAGCGCGCTGAAGAAGGCCGTCGCCGACGCGATCATCGAGGCCTTGGAGCCGATCCAGGTCCGCTACCGCGAGATTCGCAGGGATGACGCGGCCCTGATGCAGCAGCTCCGCCAGACGGCCGAGCGGCTGAGCCCGACGGCGAACGCTACTCTGCAGCGCGTTCAGCACGCGGTCGGCTTACGTTAGGCCCCGCCGCCCTCGCGTCGCGCGTGGCGCTGGCCGGCGGGGCGCTGGCCGCGCTGACCGCGCTGGGTCGGGTCGAGTACAGCGTGGTCACCCGTGGGACTGCCGGCCTGTTCAACGACTTCTACGACTACTGGGGCGCGGGCGTGCTGCTCAATCGAGGCCAGAACCCTTACGACATCGCGGCGTTGACCGCGGTGCAGCGCGGCGCAGGGCTGCAGGCGGAGTCAGGCAGCGGCTACTCCTATCCTCTCTTCTTCGCCCACCTGGTCCGGCCGCTCGCGCTCCTCGACCCGCACACGGCCGCGATCGTATTTTCCGGGCTTGGCCTGCTGGCGCTCGCCGCCGCGATGGCCGTTCTGCTGGGATCGATTCCGGCGCTCTCCTGGCCGGTCAGCCTACTTGGTGGCGCCGCGGCGGGGATCTTCCCGCCGGTCAACGGATCGCTTTACTTCGGCCAGGCCAACCTGATCGTCCTGCTGACCCTTGCCCTCGCGTACCGCTGCGTCGCCCCCGGACCCATGCTCGGCCTCGCGGCGGCCGTCAAGCTCTACCCGCTGAGCGGCTTCCTGGCCGCCGTGACCGAGCGCCCCCCGGCGTGGCGCAGGCTCCGAAACGGCCTCGTGCTCTTTGTGCTTCTCCTCCTCTTGCAGATCGGTCCCAATCTTCAGGCCGCGGGGCGTGCCGGTTATTTCGCCTTTGGCCCGGACACATACTGGAGCAACGAGTCGATCAACGGCTGGATCAGCCGCCTCGGCCTCGACTCGACCTGGACCCGGGCCCCTTTCCCGGGCCTGCCAGTCTGGGCCATCATGGTCATGATTGTCGGCGTCCTGGCTGTCGCCGCCATCGCCCTGCTGCTGCTGCACAAACGACCATGGTCGGGCGCCCTCGCGCTCAGCCTCTGGCTCGGCGTGGTCGGCGCCCCGAAGAATTCCCTCTGGAATTTCACGCCCCTGCTCCTCTGCCTTGTGTTCGCGTGGACGCAGCTCAACGGTCGCTGGTGGATCCTTGGCGCGGGTGTCATCGGCTGGCTGTTGATCGAGGCTCAGGCCCAGCTCGATGCGGCCCGGGAAACCGTCTACCGCTCCGACCCGGCGCTCACCTGGCTCTCATCAGTCGGCCTCTACGGCGCGCTGCTGATCGGCGCGCTCACGGCCTATGTCCTGTGGCGACCGGGGGGCGTGGCTAGGCCGGACTCTCGGCCGGGCTCTCGGCGACCTTCTCGGTGACCTTGTACTCGAGGTACATGCCGAGCATCAGCCGGCTCTGGGCCTCCAACGCTGGCAGCACGCTGAAGAGCAGCCCCACCGGCGGATAGCTGGCCAGCTGGAGGTAGGCCCAGACTCGGCGCATGTAGCTCCAGCGCCGGGGCATCGGCGGGTTGATCCGCCGCTCCACCAGGATCAATCCGAGAACGTTCAGGAACGCGATGTTGATCATGACGAAGGCGATCGCACCCAGGATTTCAGCATGGTCGGCGACGTTCCAGTCCACCGACAGGAGCCGGGGAAGCGCCGCCCCGAAGAGGAGCAGAACCGGCATGGTGGTCCAGGTCAGGTGGTTGAAGACCATGTACGAGTAGCGCCGGGCCCGCAACCAGAGGGAGATTTCCGGATGGTCGATGAGCCGGAGGGTGACGTAGGGGATGTCGCTCACGCCCCAGGCCCAGCGCTTGATCTGGTTGTACTGGTTGGCGTGCGTCTTGGCCCGCTCCCAGGGCCAGAAGCCCTGGTCCGAGGCTTCCGGCGCATCGCCGAAGATGGGGAGAAAGACCGGCATCATCTTCAGCCGGCCCTGCGTATGGAAGAACGCCTTCCAGTAAAAGCGCGAGTCCTCAGGGATGACGTCGTCGTCCCAGTAGCCGACCTTCTCGACCAGGTCGAGCGACATCGAGTAGCTGCTGAAGGCGAGCATGCGGTCGGGGCGAGACTCGAGGAACATCTGCCACTGGGTGCAGGCACTCGCCATGACACGGACCACGGTGGGCACGCGCCAGAGGTTGTTGTGGAACATCGGGATCGGCTGGAAGATGCATTCCAGGCGAGCCGGCTCCAGCAGGTAATGGTAGGTGACGTAGGCGAAGTATTCGCGATGGACGCGGAAGTCCGAGTCGAGGTCCGTCAGGATGACCTGCCGCGGGTCGAGGCCGAGCGCGTCGAGGTCCCGTTTGAGGGCCGGCCCCCCATAGGCCATCGCGGCTGACTTGCCGACCACAATGCCGGGAAGCAGCGGATCTTTGATGTGGAAGAAGGCGCGAAGCTGCGGTCCGAACTCCTCCTGGAGCTTGCGCACGTTCTCCCACCCGGCTCGGTCCGTTTCGCGCGTGATGATGGCGACGACCTTGTTCTGGGCCGGATAGTCGGCCTCGGCAATCGCCTTGACGGTCTCGCGGAGAATCGGGTAGGGCTCGGTATAGGTCGGGATGAGAAGCGCGTGGACGATCTGCTCGGCCTTATCGCGGGAGGGGTCGGACGGCAGCGCCAGGCATTTCGCCCACCAGTCCTCCTTGATCGCCGCCTTCATCCGCAGGTAGGTCCGCCGGATGAAGACGACGACGATGAAGGTCCGAAGGACCCAGTAGGTTTCGAGCGCGAAGATCGCGTAGGCGACGTACTGGGCAAAGATCAGCGAGGCAAGCATGGGCGCAAGGAGGATGCTCCAGGTCAACGCGCCCGGAGCGACCTCGAGGATGCGCTGGGCGCGCCGCCGTCCCGGCGTCAGCGAAGCTGCTCCTACCACCCGTTCCTCAAAAAGCCACCTGATTCTAGTTTCCGGCACTCCAGCCGGGCGTCCGGGAAGCCTGGATTTCCGGCCAGCTTGGCGGCAGACCGGTTTGGCGGTATACTGGTGCCGGGTTTAAACAGGCTCCAGCAGTTGCGCCTGTCCGACGCGCCGCCGAGGGGTAGTAGCCGTCGGCCCACCTGTGAGAGCCAGGCCCAAGCTTATGCGCCACAAGGAGCGCCATTGACCTTACGGTTGCCGCCTGTAGTTGCGGGGTCGCCGTTTGCCCACCGCGCGCCGGACATCACGGCTGTGCAGTTGCACGTCTGGACCGCGCCAGGCAGCCAGGCGGAGACGCTCCTGGCGCACCTGGAACACGACGCCCTGATCCAGCTGCTCAAGGGCGCGACGGAGGGTGACGGCTACGTCGACATCCGCCATTCGCCCGTCCGGTACACGCTGAACCTCCAGAAGCGCACCGAAACCAGCATCGAGCGCTTCGGCCTCGTCGGCCAGCTGTACGGCGTGCCGGGCCGCGATCTCGCCTTCGTGGTGGAACGGGTGCAGCCCGATCCCGACCCAGGTAAGGATGCCGGCGATGTGCTGACGATCGAGGTGTCGGAAGTGGCATCCGCGGCCGCCCCCTACACCCCCGAAGATGACTGGGTCCGGCGCCAGCTGACCGCGCTCGACGAGGCGGCCCAGCTGCCGCTGGTGCTGGCCGGCCAGGCGTTCGCCAACCACGAGCGCCAGTGGCTCGCCTGGCAGGCGGAGCAGGACGCCCGACCATTCGAGATCGAGACCGAGGGGTTCATCTGCAGCAAGTGCGACAGCCTCCAGGTCAACGGCGCGAAGTGCACCGTCTGCGGCTCGACGAACGGCGACCGCGCCGCCGGCGCCTTGATCGTGCTGGCCCGCCGTGGCAGCTTCAAAGAAGGCGACCGGGTCATCATCAAAGCCGGCCATGGCGCCGAGCGGGAGGGCGCCCTGCTGCACGGCGAGGGCGGTGGTCGGCGCTGGCTGGTCAAACTCCGCGAGGAGGGCTTGCTCGGCCCCGGGACGATCCGCCCCCAACCGATCACCGCGGTGGTGGAAGTTCAGCAGCGGACACTGAACGGCTTCCCGAACGGCGACATCAGCCTGCGGCGGGTCGCCGCGCTCCTGATCGCTCCGGACGAGGTCCTGCCGCCGGGCAACGCCGAGATGGCGCCCTTCGACGAGCGGCTCAACCCGAGCCAGCGTCGCGCCGTCTGCAGCGCGGTGAACCTGTTCCCCGGCAGCATGCAGCTGGTGCAGGGGCCGCCCGGCACCGGGAAGACGACCTCGATCGTCGAGACGGTTCGCGAGCTGGTGGCGCGGGACCCCAACGTGCGGATCCTGATGAGCTCGCATGCGAACACCGCCGTAGACAATGCCCAGGAGCGCCTGCAGGGACTCGACTCGCTGCGCATGGTGCGCATCGCCGAGCCGGAGAAGGTCGACCCGAAGTTCCGGGCCAGCATCGTCGAAGCCGACGACCCACGGGTTCGGACCGCCCACGTCGTGTTCGGCACCGTCAACCGGATCGCGCTCGCCTGCAAGGAAGCGGAGATGTTCGACTGGCTGATCCTCGACGAGGCCAACAAGGTGCGCTTCACCGAGACGCTGCCGCTGCTTCGGCTGGCGCCCCGCTGGCTGCTCGTCGGTGACCACCGCCAGCTGCCGCCCGTGCTGGATGAGAGCGCCGCCGCCTTTCCGGTCGAAGGCGAAGAGGCCAGGACCCTGGTGCGAGATGCGAGCTTCTTCGAGCTGAGCTGGGCGGTCGTCCCGGAGACGAATGTGGTCATGCTCGACGAGCAGTACCGCATGGCAGCCCCGATCGGCAGCTATGTCTCGGTCGCGTCCTACGATGGGCGGCTGCGCAACTCCCCCGAGATGGCGGCGCTGCGCTCGCCACTGCCCTGGCCCTTCAACCGCAACCTGACCTGGCTGACGATTCGCGGACGGGAAAAGAAGGGTGGCTCGGGCAGCATCTCCAACCGTGCCGAGATCGAAGCCGTGGGCCGCGTGGTCCGCCATCTCCAGCGGCTGGGACTCGAGCAGCTGCGGGTCGCAGTCATCGCCATGTACCAGGACCAGGTGACCCAGTTGCGCCGCGAGCTGCGCATGGTTGCGCTCCCGGGACTGGCGGTCGATACTGTCGACGCCTTCGAGGGCGAGGAGGCGGACGTCGTCATCCTCAGCCTGGTTCGCAGCAACGAGGCGGAACGGATCGGGTTCTTGAAGAAGGCGCAGCGGCTCAACGTAGCGATCTCGCGTGCGAAGCAACTGCTCGTGGTGGTCGGCGATATCGAGACGATGACCGGGCGCGAAGGCAACGACCTGTACCGGCCGCTGCTCGAGCATGTCGAACGCGAGGGCCGGGTAGCCGGCATCGGCGCCCTCCACGCGATGGATGCGGCCGTGGGGGGACGACGCGCCACCGGGCGGCGCCCACCGCGCCCGGCCGCGCCGGGTGGACGGCCTTCGCG
>JALZAV010000013.1 GCA_030948145.1 Candidatus Dormiibacterota bacterium | reverse complement strand
GCGAACGGGTCGCGGTAGGCGCCCAGCACCGTCCCGCCCTCCTTCTCAACCCGCGCGGCGATGGTGGCGACCTCCTTGTCGCCGACCTCGAGCCGGCTGGCCTTCGGTTCAGGTCCCCTGGCTTCCCCCGGCTTGCGCGATCGGCGCGCGGTCGGCTTTCGCTGAACCTTCTTTGCAGCAGCCATGCACCAAGAGTACGGGAGATACTTGGACTGATGAAGCGCTGGACCAACCTGGCGCTCTTCGTCCTGCTCGGCGCGGCGTTCACGACCGGCTGGGTCGCCTTCTTCTACGGCACAGCGCCGTCGCGCTGGTCACTGATGGTCCACGCCGCCAGTGGCTTCGCCATCGTCGCCCTGACGCCCTGGAAATCGGCGATCGCGGTGCACGCCATCCGTCGCCGCCGCGCGGGCTGGCTAGCGTCCCTCTTCTTCACGGCGCTCGTCGTCGCGTCGGTGCTCGCCGGGTTGCTCCACTCCAGCGGGCTGCTGCTCGGAGTGGGACCGATCAGCGCCATGGAGCTGCACGTCGGCGCGGCCCTGATCGCGATTCCATTCGCGCTCTGGCACGTGGCGGCGCGGCGGATCCCGCTGCGCCGGACTGACCTCTCTCGCCGGATGCTGCTCCGGAGCGGCGTCGTTCTCGCGTCGGCGGCGGCGGGCTACGCCGCGTCCGAGGGAATCGTGCGGCTGACCAACCTCCCTGGTGCGCGGCGGCGCTTTACCGGCTCGTATGCCGTCGGATCGTTGCAGCCGGATCAATTGCCGGTGACACAGTGGATGTTCGACTCGGTACCGGTGGTGAGCGCCGGCGAGTGGCAGCTGTCGATCCAATTGGGTGGCACGATGCGGCGCTGGACCTATGACGAGTTGTTCGCGTTTGACGACCGGGTTCGCGCCACGCTCGACTGCACGGGCGGGTTCTACTCGGAGCAAGACTGGTCGGGTGTCTGGCTGAGCCGCTTGCTGCCGGCGGCGTCGGGGGCCCTGAGCTTGCTCGTGCACGGGACAACCGGCTACAGCCGTCGGTTTCCGATCGAGGAAGCCAGCCGCCTGCTGCTGGCGACTCGTCTTGGTGGGACGGCGCTCGACGCGGGCCATGGCTTTCCTGTCCGCCTGGTCGCTCCGCACCGGCGCGGTTTCTGGTGGGTCAAATGGGTAGCGGCAATCCATCTTGAAGCGTTCCCGTCGTGGTGGCAGGTGCCGTTTCCGACCCAGTAGCGCAGAGCCCTTGCGTGCGGGGTACGCGTCTTGCTAGAAGTGGGATATGGCAAAGATCAGCGCGAAAAAGCAGAACGACCTCTCGGCTTCGAAGTTCGCGTTTCCGAAAGAGCGGAAGGAACCACTGACCGACGCCAGCCACGTCCGCAACGCCTCGGCGCGCTTCAACCAGGTCGAGGGCGTCTCCCAGGCGGAGAAGGCCACGGCCAAGAAGAAGATCCAGTCCGCCGCGAAGAGATACGGGGTCAAGCTCTCGAAGAAGCCCGACTGAGAAACGTCCGCCGCAAGACTGGACTGTCCAGTCGCGTCTCGCTGATGTGACTGCAGGTCAACGTGCCGGAATCTGGACTGTTCTCTGTCTCATCGGGGGCGGTGCCTCCTCGTTTCTAACGCTTGAAGGGATTGGAATCCCGTACGCGATCGTGTTCATCGCCGCCCTGGTGTTACTGGCCAGACGTTTTGATCTCCTCCCGGAAAGCCTGTTCTCCTTCGGACTCGCCTTCACCCTGGTGGCGGCATGGTTCGCCATCCCGTGGATCCGCCAGGGTGATCTTATGAACGCCGGCTACTTCGCGGGCGTCGTGGTGGTCGGGATCGTGCTGATCGCGGTATCGGTGCTGATTCGCAGACCGAATCTCTGGTTTCGCCGCTAGTTGTCCCGGCCCGCACCGGCGCGGCCAATCTTCAGGATCGAGCCGGCGCTGCCGATGCTGAGAATGCTCCCCGCGCTCCCGATGCTCAGGATGCTCCCGGTACTGCCGATACTGAGGATCGATCCTGCGCTGCCGATACTCAGGATGCTCAAGGCACTGAAGAGGCTGCCAACGCTCAGGAAACTGAAGGCGCTGAAGGGGCTTCGGAAATTTCGCCTGGCAAGCATCCAGCAATCCTACGACGCGGGAGGCAGGAAGCCATCCTGCCGCAGCAGACTCTGTCCGGTCTGCCCGCGCACGTAATCAAGGAACGCCGCTGCCTCAGCCGCGTGACCGGTGCCGGCCACCGTCGCAATCGGATACACGCTGATGACGTTGATCGAGTCAGGAATCGCGATGCTTTGAACCGATTTCCCGTTCGGCGTCGCCAGATCCGAGGCGTAGACGATCCCGGCGTCCGCCTCTCCTAGCGCGATGCGGCTGACGACCGCCTCGACGTTGTCCTCCTCGGACACGGTGTTCTTCGCTGCCTGCGAGATGAATGCGCTGGGCGAGCCCGCCGTCGCGGCAATCTTCGCCAGCAGGTCTCTGGCTGATTTCCCGGCGGGGACAGCCGGCCCAGCCAGGTCGAGCTTGACACCCGCGCGACCCAGGTCGAGCGGTTGCGTGATGCCGGCAGGATTGTTCTTGGGAACGATGATGGCCAGGCGGTTTCGCGCAAAGACCAGTGGGGACCTGACCTTCCCTTCGGACAGCAGCGTCGCCATGTGCGCCTGGTCCGCGCTCGCGAAGACATCAGCGGGGGCGCCGTTCTCGATCTGGGTGACGAGCGTCTGGGTGCCGGCAAAGCTGAACCGAACCGTCACGCTTGAATGTGCTTGATGAAATTTGGCGGCGATCGCCGGGAAAGCGGTGGACAGGGATGCCGCGGCGAGCACTGTGATCGTGACTGGCGCGGGTCCGGCGGGCGCTGCCGTGCCGCATCCGGCGACGGTCAGGCCGAGCGCGCCGGCGAGGAAAATGCGGCTCACACCCTTCATCGCGTCACCGTCTCATGCGCCGCGGGCCGCCGGCGAAAGCCTGCGTACAGCAATAGATCGTACGCAAGCTTGAGCGCGCCCGCCAGGTAGAACGGAAAGCCGAGGGCTGCGCCCTGGATGGCAATGCCGGAGAGCACGGGACCGGCGGCCTGCGCGATTCCGCGCACCGCTCCGGTCACGGCGAGTGCGCCGGCTCGCTGCTGTGGCGGGACGATGGAGGCGACGTAGGCCTGCCGCGCCGGGACATCCATTTGCGACAGGCTGTAGCGCGTCACGAGCAGGGCGATCGCCCAGCCGAGTGTCGGGCTGAGCGGGATCAGGATCAACAGGATGTTGCTCGGAATATGCGTGAACACCATGGTGCGAATCAGGCCGATCCGGTTGCTGAGTCGACCTGACAGCTCGTACGATGCCGCCTGCACCAACGCGATCGCGGCGAACGTCGGGCCGAGCACCGAGGCTCCGGCGCCGAACCGGACATGCAGCCAGTAGGCGATCACCGCCTGGACCACCAGTCCGCCACCCAGGGCATCGAGCGCGAAGAGACCGGAAAGAGGGCCAAGCGAGCGGATCTGCTGGCGGGCAAAAGCGGGCGCTCGAATGACGGGCTCGGTACCGGAGGACAGCGAGAGGGCGAGCGCCGCGGTGACGACTCCGACCAGGGCGTAACCGAAAAAGACCAACTGGCTGCGGGGCACGGTGGTTGCCCACCCGGACGTGATGGCACCTACGGCGACCGCAAGGCCACCGGTCAGTGAGTAGCGCGCGAACGCCAGGTTGCGGCGCGCGGGCTCGACGGACTCCGCGAGGGCGGCCTGCTCGATCGACGCGAACGGCCCGAGGTCGACGCTCGCCGCCCCGAGCATGCCGGTGACGCCTGCGAGACCGAGCAACCAGGGCGCGGATGCGAGGGCCAGGTCGATCCCGGTCACCGCCATCAGGAGTCCTGCGATCGACAGCGTCAGGCGTCGCCCGATTCGCGCCGAAGCGGCGGCCGCGGCCAGCCCGAAGAGCGCTCCAGCCAGCAATCCGATCGTTAACGAGACGCCGATTGCGATCGGCGAGAGGCCTCGACGCTCGAGGTAAAGCCCGATAACGACGGCAGAAACGCCAAAGGCGAACGCCCGCAGCAGCCGCGCAATCACGATGAGCCAGAAATCTCGGCTGACCATTTGGTTGTCTATCATGACGAGCGCAGAGGAGGTGCCGCGTGGCGCAGGGACTAGCCGTTGAGACACACGGCCTTACGAAGCGATATCGCACGGGCGTGCTCGCGGTCAACGACCTGAACCTCGAAATCCGCGCGGGCGAGGTCTACGGCTTCCTCGGCCCGAACGGTGCTGGGAAGACGACGACACTTCGCATGCTTTCCGGTTTGCTTTTGCCGACGGCCGGCTCGGCGATCGTGGCCGGGGCCTCGCCCGGAAGCTCACTCAGCCTCTCGCGCCTGGGCGCGATGGTGGAAACGCCGGCCTTCTATCCCTACCTCTCTGGACGCGACAACCTTCGGGTCATGGCCCGCTATTCCAGCATCGATGCGAAGCGCATCGATCCCGTGCTGGAACAGGTCGACTTGAGCCAGCGCTCCCGGCACAAATTCAAGACTTACTCCACGGGCATGAAGCAACGGCTTGGCGTCGCCGCGGCGCTGCTCAAAGATCCGCAGCTGCTGATCCTCGACGAGCCGACCAGTGGACTCGACCCGCAGGGCACGGTCGAGATGCGCGCCCTGATCGCCGACATCAGGAAAGAAGGGCGGACCGTGATGCTCTCCAGCCACCTGCTCAACGAGGTCGAGCTGACCTGCGACCGAGTTGGCGTCATTGCAAAAGGCAAGCTGGTGGCTGAAGGTACGGTCGCCGAGCTGCGCTCGCGCGGCGGCACAAGTACGCTGCTCGTGCGCGCGACACCACCGGACCGGGCCCAGAGTCTCCTCGAGGACCTGCTGGGCAAAGACAAGGTGCGAGTCACCGCGGGTCAGTTCCATCTCACCGTCGATTCGTCGCAGGCGGGACCGATCAACCGCCGGCTCGTCACCGAGGGACTTGAGGTGACGGAACTTCGGGCTTCCGAGCAGTCGCTCGAGGATGTCTTCCTGCAACTGACCGAAACCGAGGGCCACAACGGATGATCGCCAGCCTCAGCGCGGAAAGCGTGAAGATCAGAAAGCGCTGGGCGAACTGGATCCTGCTCGGGATTCTGCTCGCGGTGCTGATTCTGCTGGGCTACGTGCTCAGCTATGTCATCCTGAGCAACCCGCCGAAGAACTTTCGCAGCGAGGTGCCGGCGGGCGTCCTGAAGCGCGCGATATTTCCGGAAAACGTCATCCCAAATATCCTCGCCGGGATGTCCACGCTCGGCGCCGCCATCATGATCATCTACGGCGGCTTGAGTAGTGCCAGCGAGTACGGCTGGGGCACGATCCAGACGATCCTGATCCAGAAACCCGGACGCCTCGCGGTCCTCTTCGGCAAGCTCGTGGCGCTCACGATCGTTGCGCTCGTCGTCTCGGTCGCGTTGCTCGCTACCGCCGCGATCACAAGCTACATCCTGGTCACGCTCGACCACACGACAAGCAACTGGCCGCCGGCCGAAGTGCTGCTCAAGGGGTTCGGCGCGCTGTGGTTGCAGCTTCTGGTGTGGACGGCGTTCGGCGCCTTCATTGGCATCGCGTTCCGCAGTACGGCGGCGGCAATCGGCGGTGGTCTCGTCTATCTCTTCGTCATCGAAAGCATCCTCGGACGGCTCCTCGCCAACACGACCGGCGTGAAGGAGGTGCTGAAGTTCCTCCCCGGCGTCAACGCGGAGGGTCTCAATTCCGCATTCCCGATGACCTTCCGCAATCCCAACGGCGCCGGGCCGCCGCTGGTCGACGCCAGCCGAGGCACGATCACGCTGGTCGCCTACCTCGCCTTCTTTGTCCTGGCGTCGGCGCTTCTCTTCCGCCGCCGCGACGTCGGCGCCTGACCGAGTGGACCGCTCCGTCATCGATCTCATCGACGCGGGCGAAATCGACGCTCTTAAGGCTGCGCTGGCGCGCGACCCGCAACTGGCGGCGGCCACCGACCCGAACGGGTTGTCGGCCCTGAGGCACGCGGTCTATCACCGGCGGCGTGACGTGATCGATGCGGTCCTGACCCATCGCGACGGCGACCTCGAGGTGTTCGAAGCCGCGGCGCTCGGCGACGAAAAACGGATCGGCACGCTCCTGGCACGCGACCGCCTCTCGGCCGGCGCCGTCGCGCCCGACGGCTTCCGGCCCTTGCACCTCGCCGCTTACTTCGGCCACCCGCGCATTGCACGCGCGCTGATCGACGCCGGTGCCGATGTGAATGCCGAGGCGAGAGATCCGAGCCGCGTGCGTCCGCTGCAGAGCGCGGTCTCCGGACGTCACCGGGGCGTGGTGGAGATCCTGCTCGACGCCGGTGCCGATCCCAACCCGGCGCAGGCCCACGGCTGGACCGCCCTGCACTCCGCCGCCCACCAGGGAAATGGGCCCATGATCGCGCTCCTTCTCGAGCATGGCGCGGACCGGACCGTCCGGGCCGACAACGGGCAACGGCCCGCGGACATGGCCCGTGAGGCTGGCTATCACGACCTGGCGGACGAGCTGGAGCGCGCCGTCCCTGGCTGACGCGTGATCGTCGCTTGAGACGTCGGGGCGCCGCGTGATACGGCGCCTGCGCCAGCTCGCCGTCGACGTCAGCCCGCTCCGCGACTCGCGCCAGTTCCGGCTGCTCTTCACCGGCCAGTTGATCTCGCTCGTGGGCCGGCAGATCACAGTGGTCGCGGTCCCATACCAGGTCTACGTCCTCACCCACTCCTCGCTTCGTGTCGGGCTCCTCGGCCTCTTTCAGCTGGTCCCATTCGTGGTCTTCTCGCTGGTCGCCGGGACGATTGCCGACCAGGTCGACCGCCGCCGGCTGCTGCTCGTCACGCAGGCACTTCTCGCCTTCACGTCGTTCCTTTTCGTGCTCGGCGCGATCTGGGGCCAGCCACCGCTCTGGTATCTCTACGCGGTGGCGGCGGCCGCAGCCGGGATCTCGGCCGTCGATCAGCCGGCTCGGTCAGCCACGATCCCGAACCTGGTGTCGCGGACAAAGCTGGCGAGCGCCATCTCGTTGAACTACGCGCTCTTTCAACTGGGGACGATTGCCGGCCCCGCGATTGGTGGCCTCGTGATCGCCGACGTCGGCCTGCCGGTCGCCTACAGCATCGATGTCGCCACCTTCGGCGCCGCCATCGTGGCCGTCTTCCTCCTGTCGCCCCAGGTCCCGGCGGGCCGCCAGCCGGAGCGGCCGCTCCGCGCGCTTTTCGCGGGATTCGCGTTTCTCAGGGGGACCCCCGTGATTACCGGCGGTTACGCGATCGACCTCGTCGCCATGGTTCTCAGCATGCCCCGCGCCCTTTTTCCGGCGATCGCGCTTGCCGTCTACCACGCGGGTCCCAGCGGGCTCGGACTCCTTTACGCGGCGCCCGGCGTCGGCGCCGTCGCAGGCGCGACGCTCTCAGGATTCGTCGCCCACCTGCGCCACCCGGGCAGGACGGTGGTCTACGCCGTGGCAGGGTGGGGTGGCGCCGTGATCCTGTTCGGCCTCTCGACCGCGTCGATCTGGCTGGCGGTCTTCTTTCTCGCCCTGGCCGGGGCGGCCGACGCGATCAGCGCCATCGCCCGTAACACGATCCAGCAGACGTTGGTTCCGGACCGGCTCCGAGGCCGCCTGTCGGCGGTCTACTCGATGGTCGTGGCGGGCGGACCCTACCTGGGCGACGTCCGGGCTGGTGCCGTGGCAAATGCCGTTTCCACCCAGTTCGCGGACGTGGTGGGGGGCGTGATGTGCCTCGCCGGCTGCCTCCTGGTACGATTCGCGCTCCCCCAGATCTGGCAGTTCGAGGCGCCTCCGGCCCGCCCCGGACCAGGCCGGAGTTGACATCTTAGCTTCTTCTCATCGAGCCTTCACGGTTTCGTCAGGTTCGGCGTGCATGATGAGGGCATGGGAATTGTCGAGGAGACCGCGCGCCTGAGCGGGCGTGATCGAGGGCTGCAGGCGGTGCGGGGATGGACCTGGACGATCGGTATCGGATCGGCTGCACTGACCGCGGTGCTCGCCCTTGTGGCGGCGGGCAGCTTTGCCGGCCACCAGGCGGCCGCCGCCGCGCCACCTGCGGCCGCGACGGATCCCGGCGTCGCTGTCGATAACAGCGGTCAGACGGCACCCCAGCCGGCCCCGTCCGGCTCACTGGGAGGCAGCAGCCAGCCGCCGGCCGCGGTTTCTGGCGGCTCGTAGGGCGGCGGTGCCAGCCACCTCGGACTTCCGTGCGCTTGGCACGGGGGTCCGCGTCATCACCCTGGAGCCTGAGACGCTGGAGGCCGCCACCGCCGCGGTTGAGCAAGTGCTGCGGGAGGTCGACCTGACCTGCAGCCGGTTCCGCTCCGACTCCGAGGTCACGCTCCTCAACCAGGCTGCCGGAATGCCGGTGCGCGTCAGCCCACTCCTGCTCCAGGCGATCGACACGGCCCTGCGGGTCAGCCGGATGACCGGCGGCGCGGTCGACCCGACCGTTGGGGCGGCGATGCGAGTCATCGGTTACGACCGCGACTTTGCCCGTCTCCCGGCGGACGGCGGCTCCACCGTCGCGATCCGGCCGGTTCCCGGTTATGAACGGATCCAACTCGACCGTCACGCCAGCTGCGTGATGCTTCCGCCCGAGGTGGAGATCGACCTCGGCGCGACCGCCAAGGCGCTGGCGGCCGACCTCTGCGCAAAGGCAGCGCTCACCTCAGGAGCCTCCGGAATCCTGGTCAGCCTGGGCGGGGACATTGCGGTCGCGGGTGACGCGCCGGACGGCGGCTGGCCGATCCTCATCGCCGAAGACCACGCGGCCCCGGCCAGTCACGGCGGCGAGGTCATCGCCCTCAAGGCCGGCGCCGTCGCCACCTCGAGCACGACCGTACGCCGCTGGCGCCAGGGCGGTCAGGCCCGGCACCACATCGTCGACCCCGCGACCGGCGCCCCGGCGCGGGTCCACTGGCGCACGGTGAGTGTGGTGGCGGCGAGCTGCGTCGATGCCAATGCGGCGGCGACCGCCTCGATCGTTTGGGGCCAGGCCGCGCTCGCATGGCTCGAGCGCAACCGGCTCGCGGCGCGCCTGGTCGCGGCCAACGCCGACGTGACGCGCCTCAATCGCTGGCCGCGCGCCGAGGTGGCGGCTTGAGCGGACCGAGCCCCTTCTGGTACGCGACCCGCGGCGCCGGGATGGTGCTGTTGCTCCTCCTCACGGCCGTCGTGATCCTTGGGATCCTCACGACGAACCGCTGGGGGACGGCGAAGATCCCTCGCTTTGTCAGTGGCGCGCTGCATCGCAACCTCTCGCTCCTGACCCTGGTCTTTCTCGCGCTGCACATCGTCACCGCGATCGTCGACTCCTTTGCCCACCTGGGGCTGAAGGACGCGCTCATTCCGTTCGCCTCGGACTACCGGCCGTTCTGGATGGGCGTCGGCGTGCTGGGTGCCGAGCTCTTTGTCGCGCTCGTCGTCACCAGCCTGATCCGGCAGCGGCTCGGCTACCGGCTCTGGCGCCTGACCCACTGGCTCGCCTACGCCAGCTGGCCCCTGGCGCTGGTGCACGGGCTCGGGACGGGCAGCGATACGAAGGCCGGCTGGGCGCTAATGCTGAACGCGGTCTGCGTCGTCGCCGTGCTGCTGTCGCTCGGCTGGCGGCTCGCGCTCGGCACACCGCACTCGGAGCCGATCCGCCTGGCCGGCCTGGCCGGCACCGCGGTCGCCACCCTGGCGCTGGTCCTGTGGCTGGTCGGCGGTCCGTTGAAGCCGGGGTGGGCCCATGCGGCGGGTACGCCGGCGTCGCTGCTCGCCCAGCTTTCGGCCCCGCCGTCGGCCAACGCCGGTCTGCCGGTCGGGATTCGTGATCAGCTGCGAGGGAGCCTGACGCAAACGAGCGCCGGCGGATTGAGCCTCGATCTGCAGGACGTCCCGGACGCATCCCTGCGCGTCCTTGTCAGGGTCGTCGATTCTAAGGCCACCTGGGCCCGCGTGGAGGTCCGCCGCAATGGCCAGATCATCTGCGCGACGTCGGTCCCGATCACGCCGCAGATAAGCGCCAGCTGCGGTTCGACCAATCTCACACTCGAAAGCCTGCAGCGGCAGGAAGGATCACAGGTGCAGGGCCTGCTGGTGACCTCGGCATCATGATCGATCCGATCGAGCCCGAGTTGGCCGGCCTCCAGCCCGCCGGGGCACGGCCCGCCGGTCCACGGCCCGCCGGCTCGGTCCGGACCCTCGAGTTGATCGAGCGAAGCGGCCTGCGCGGTCGTGGCGGAGCCGGCTTTCCGACCGGGCGCAAGTGGCGGGCGGTCGCCGAGCGAAGCGAGGGCCATGCCGTCGTTGTCGCCAACGGCGTTGAGGCCGATCCGATGAGCGCCAAGGACCGGCATCTGATGACACGATATCCGGACCTGGTCCTCGACGGCGCGGCCGTCGCTGCGGAGTCGGTCGGAGCCCGGGAGGTCGTGCTGGCGGTGAACCGACGCTTCACCGATGCGCGTGCGGTGCTCGCGGCTGCGATTCGGCGGCGGCGCGACTCGATTCCGATTCGGGTCGTCGACGTGCCCGCTCGCTACGTGGCGGGCGAGGAGTCGGCGGTCATTCACTTCATCAACTCGGGCGTGGCGCTGCCCACCGGCTCGCCGCCGCGGCCGTTCGAGCGCGGCGTCGCCGGCCGTCCCACCTTGGTCCAGAATGTTGAAACGCTGGCCTGGGCAGGGCTGATCGCGCGCCGCGGCGATGGCTGGTTCCGTTCGCTCGGCAGTCCGTTGCAGCCCGGTGCGATCCTCTGCACCGTGGCAGGTGTGGTGAGCCGTCCCGGGGTCGTCGAACTACCGGCCGGCACGACAGCGGGCGAGGCGCTGGCGGCCGCCGGCGGCGCCTTGACCTCTCCGCAAGCGCTGCTCGTCGGCGGCTTCTTCGGCACCTGGGTCGATCCGGATGATGCCAGAACGGTCGGGGACGGCGGCGGGATGGTGCTGGCGCTGCCTGCCACGTCCTGCGGCCTGGCCGAGACCGCCCGGATGCTCGACATCCTCGCCCGTGAGAGTGCGCACCAGTGCGGGCCGTGCTTCAACGGCCTGCCGGCGCTGGCCGATGTGATGACCAGGGTCGCGCTCAGCCGTCCGGCCGAGGCGGAGGTGCAACGTTTGCTGCGCTGGGCGGCGCAGCTCGGCGGCAGGCGGGGTGCGTGTCATCACCCGAATGGGGCCGTGGGCCTGCTTCTCAGCGCGCTGCGAACCTTCGACCACGATCTGCGCTGGCACATTTTGCGCGGCGCCTGCGCCGGGACCGAACGGCCGAGCCTGCTGCCCCCGTTCGCGGTCGGGGAGGGGTGGCGTTGACGCAGCGGTTGCGCCTGAACCCGATCGCCTGCGATGGCCGCGGTCTCTGCGCGGAGCTCTTTGTCGAGCGGGTTCGACTCGACGACTGGGGATACCCGATCATCGACCCCGCGCCCATTCCAGATGAACTCCTGCCGCACGCCGAGCGTGCCGTGACGAACTGCCCCAAGCTGGCGTTGACCCTGGAGCCTGCGCCGCCGGCATGAAGAGGCTGACGCTGCTGCTTGCCGCGGTCCTGCTCGCGTCTGCGTGTACGGGACGTCAGGCGGGCACGACACCAACCCGGAGCGCCGCGCCATCCGGCAGTGTGGCGGCCACGCCGTCACCGACGCCGGCAAAGCCCGCGCACGTCTTCGTCATCGTCATGGAAAACAGCTCGTACGAAACCGCTACGGCGCAGCCCTACCTGGGCGCGCTTGCGGCGCAGTACGGCGACGCGACGAACTATCACCCCGTGGCCTCACCGAGCCTTCCCAATTATCTGGCGATGACGTCGGGCTCGACCTGGGGGATTCGGGACGACAACTATCACCAGTTACCGGCGACGGGTCTCGGCGTCCAGCTCACGGACGCCGGCATCTCATGGGCGGCCTACATGGAGGGCTTCACGGGCGACTGCTTCAACAGCCCGTATCCCTACGCGTTGAAGCACAATCCGTTCGCCTACTTCGGCGGCCAATGCCCGAGCAATATCGTCCCGATGACGCAGCTGGCGACCGACCTTGCCGGCAACACGCCCCAGCTCTCCTGGATCACACCGGGCCTCTGCCATGACGGACACGACTGCTCGCACGCTGTGGCCGACCAATGGCTGGCGTCAACCGTGCCCCAGATTCTCGCGTCGCCGGCCTGGAAGGATAACGGCGTCCTCTTCATCGTCGCGGATGAGGGGGATGGCGCCAGCGATCGCGTGCCGATGGTCGTCGTCTCGCCGCGGCTGCATGGCCAGCAATTCACGACGCCGCTCGACCATTTCTCTCTGCTGGCCACGCTGGCCGATAATCTCGGCGTCCAACGCCTCGGGCAGGCGGCGCTGGCAGACCCGATCGTGATCACCGGCTAGACGTCGGGCATCCGCAGCGTCGAAACCCCGAGCGCATCGGTGGGAGATTCCTCCCACCCGGCGAGGCTATTGAGATCGCGTACTTGAGCCCGCGGTCAGGCCGGGAATATAATCCGGCCAGTTCGTCACCGGACCCTGTAAAAGGAGGTGTTACCTGTGTTCTACGGTGGAGGCGGACTGCTTCTGGTGCTCGGCATTATTGCAATCGTCCTCGGCTGGACCACGATCGGGATCGTCCTGATCATCCTGGCGCTCCTCGCCGGCGGCTTCGGCTTTTACGGCGGTCGTCGCGCCTAGCTAAACGATCGACTAACCCTGCGTGCTGCGCGTGTCGTTCCAGGGAGCGGACGGCAGCACGCAGGGGACGCCATTCACGGTCAGTTGGGCGTCCGTGACGGTGTAGGGGTTGAAGGAGCGGAACCGGCATATCGGCCACGGTTGCGCCAGAGTCGGTGCCAGCGCCTCGGTTCCAGGCAGGAAGTAATTTCCACCCACCTGGTCAACCCCCGACGGGGCCGCGTACCACTCGTCCGGCTTCTGCGCCAGCGCCTGCATCATGAACTGGTGCCAGATCGGGGCCGCGCCGACGATGCCGGTGGAGTTGTGCGCGAGCGGCTGATAGTCGGGATTCCCGACCCAGACGGCGGTCGCCAGGCTGGGCGTAAAGCCGACGGTCCAGTTGTCCCGGAAATCCTGCGTGGTGCCGGTCTTGGCCGCGACGTGCCGGCCGGGCAGCGTCAGGTCGCCACCGCAGCCGAACTCGAGGCACCGGTTGCGGTCGTCCGACATGATCGAAGCGACGATGAAGGATGCCTGCGGACTCACGGCGCGGAACTCGTTCTTTTTGACGTCGTAGGCGAACACCTGCTTGCCGAGGCCGTCCTGGATGTGCAGGATCGGGGCCGGGTGGTGCCGCACGCCGAGCGTGGCCAGCGTCGACGCGCCGGTGGCCATGTCGACCGGGGGCACGGCGTATCCACCGAGCGTCAGGCTGATCCCGTAGCTGCTGTCCTTGTTGGTCAGGGTGGTGACACCCATGCGGCGGGCGGTGTCCAGTACGCCCGGGATGCCGACAGTCAGCTCGGTCTTGATCGCGGGGATGTTCAGGGAGTTCCCCATCGCGATCTTGAGCGGGACGGTGCCATGAAACTTCAGGTCGTAGTTTTGCGGCTGATAGGGCTTATAGCCGTCAGTGCCGCCGCCCAAAGGAAACGTCATTGGCTGATCCAGGATCGGTGAGACCATGTTCAATCTGCCGCTCTCGATCGCGGCGGTGTAGGTGAACATCTTGAATGACGAGCCGGGCTGGCGGGTGGGGGAGGTGGCCATGTTGATCTGGCCGCCCGGCCGGTTATAGTCGGCGCCGCCGACCATCGCCAGCACCTCGCCGGTCTTTGGATCCATCGCGACCAGGGCGCCGTCGTGGAAGTTATAGAAGTTCCCGGCCTTCGCGATCTGATCTGATACGACCTGCTCACCCATCCTTTGAAGGTTGAGGTCAAGGCTGGTGTAGATGCGATAGCCGCGGCGGTCGCTCGGCCGGATGTGAAACTGCTTGTCGAGCAGCTGCAGGACGTAGTCGACGAAGTGGGGAGCGAGCACAGGGTTCGAGGGCGGAAAGATCTGGAGTTTCTCATTGCTCGCAGCAAGCGCCTGCGCGGGCGTGATCATTTTTTGCGAGAGCATCGCGTTGAGCACCTCGAGTTGGCGCCGCTTCGACTGGGTCGAATTCAAGAGCGGGCTGTTCTGGGTGGGCGCCTGCGGAAGGCCGGCGAGCATGGTGGCCTGGCCCAGCGTCAGGTCGTGGGAGTTCGTGTGAAAAAACGTCCGTGCGGCAGACTCGATGCCGTACGCCTGGCTGCCGTAGTAGATGGTGTCCAGGTACATCTCGAGGATCTGGTCCTTTGAGTAGCGATTGTTGAGGTCCACGGCGAGGACCGCCTCGCGCAGCTTGCGCTGGATCGTCGGCGGCGGGTTGGGGCCGCTGAAGACCTGCTTGACCAGCTGCTGACTGATGGTGCTGCCCCCCTGGGCGATGTGGTGATGCTGGTAATCGGCGAGGGCGGCGCGGGCGATGCCGCCGACGTCGACGCCGCTGTTGTCGTAGAAGGTGCGATCCTCGATCGCGATGGTCGCCTGCTTGACGAAGGGCGAAATGTACTGGAGGGGGACGACGATCCGGTGGTCGCCGTTCAGCCCAATGTCATCCAGAAGGACACCGTGCCGGTCGTAAATGAGGGTGTCCTGGTTGAGGCCGCTCGAGGAAAGTCCGTCGACCGAGGGCAGAGGGCCGACCGTGCCAGCGGCGAGCGCCGGCACCGCCATCAAGGGCAGCCCGATGACCAGCAACAGACCGATCAGGAGCACCCTCCTGGCCCTGTTTCGCCGCTGCGACCGCCGCGTGAGGCGGATGTGCCGGAACATGGCGGAGCGCGAGCGGCGCCTGCGTGGCATTAGGCGAGCGCCAAAAATTGAACGCTAAGCACGATCCCTTCCATGTAACAAGCATGATATCGGAAATGTCACATATGAGGGTACCCTAAGGTGCCCTAGCCGGACGGGTAGCCGGTCGACCGCTCGAACGCCCGGGTTTGATCCTGTCCATGTGGGGGAAGGCGCCAACCCACGTTCGGCGCGAGCATGGGGACAGTCGAAACCCCCACACAAGGAGCGCACAGCATCATGGGTTCACTCAAAGAGTTGTCGAACGACATCGCCGGACTGGTCGAGAAGGCTAGCGCTGGCGTCGTCCGCGTTGACGCGCGTCGCGGCCGTGCCGGCACCGGAATCGCCTGGGATAAAGATCTAGTCCTGACCGCCAACCACGTGGTGGAGCAGGAGGACGAGATCGAAGTGGCGGTCGGAGAGCGGGTGGCGAAGGCGACCCTGGCGGGCCGCGATCCCTCGACCGACCTCGCCCTGCTCAAAGTCGAGGGCCTGGCTGCCCCGGCGATGGCGCGGGGCAAGGTGGCCGATCTCAGGCCCGGTCAGATCGTGCTCGCCATCGGTCGACCGGGCGGGCTGAAGGCGACGTTCGGCACGATCAGCTCCGTTTCCTCCTCCTGGCGCGGCTGGCGCGGCAGCGAGGTCGAGCACCTGATCCAGACCAATGCCCCGCTCTATCCCGGCTTTTCCGGTGGTCCGCTCGTCGATGTCGAGGGCAGGGCGATCGGGATGAACAGCTGGGTCTTCGGTCGGGGCGACGGTCGCGCGATCGCGATGGACGTGGCGGAGCGCGTCGTGGAGAGCCTGCGGTCGGATGGTCGGATCAAGCGCGCGTACCTCGGCATCGGTACCCAGCAGGTCCCGCTGCCCGAGGCGGTCCGGTCGAAAGTTTCGCAGGAAACCGGATTGCTGGTGATCACGGTCGAGTCGCAGAGTCCTGCCGACAAGGCGGGTGTGATGCAGGGCGACACGCTGATCGCAGTCGACGGTGCGACGGTGGCCACGCTGGATGACCTTTACGGCAAGCTTCGCTCGCTCAAGGTGGGCGCGACCGAGACCATCAGGGTGATCCGCGCCGGCGACGTGAAGGCGCTGACCCTGACCGTGGGGGAGGCCAACCGCGAGCGTAACTAGCCCGGCTCCGCCGCGGCTGGCGGTCGTCGTTCGGTAAGGTGATGGCCGTGTTCGTGCTGAACTCGGCCATTTTCCTTCTCGGGGCCACCATCGTCATCGCCACCGTCCTCTCCGCCTTGAAGACGTTTGTCCTTCCCCGGGGCGCGCCGGTGCGCATCAGTCGCATCGTCTTCACCGTCATTCGGTGGATCTTCAACCTGGCGGCGAGGCCCTCGCGTCCCTACCTGGTCCGAGATCGCGTGATGGCGATGTACACGCCCATCGTTCTGGTCACGCTCCCGGTAGTGTGGCTGACGCTCGTCGGCCTCGGCTTTACCGCGATGTTCTGGGCCCTCGGCGTGCGGCCGCTTGCCGAGGCAATCGTGACCAGCGGCGCGTCGGTTGCGACGCTTGGCTTTGACCGTCCGCGATTCTTTCCCGCCATCATGCTCAGCTTCGTCGAGGCCGCCCTCGGCCTCGGCCTGGTCGCGCTGCTCATCAGCTACCTGCCGACCATCTATGCCGCCTACTCGAGGCGGGAGATCGTCGTGGGGCAACTCGAGCCACTGGCGGGAACGCCACCCTCGCCCGAGCTGATGCTGCTGCGCCATCACAACATCCTCGGCCTGGAACGGCTCGACCGGGTCTGGACCCGCTGGCAGGAGTGGTTTGCCGACGTCGAAGAGAGTCATACCTCGATTGCGGCGCTCGTCTTTTTCCGCTCACCACATCCGAACCGGTCCTGGGTGACCGCCGCCGGCTGTGTTCTCGACACTGCCGCGATCGACCTCTCCTGCCTCGATTCGCCGGCCTCGCCTGAGGCCCAGCTCTGCATTCGGGCCGGCTTCGTGGCGCTGCGGCGAATCGCCGACTTCTTCAACATCGCCTACGACACTGATCCGCGACCCGACGATCCGATCTCGATCCGGCGCGAGGAGTTCGACAAGCTCTGGACTGCCTTGAAGCAGCAGAAGGTCCGGCTCAAGCGGGACCAGGAGCAGGCCTGGCGGGACTACGCCGGCTGGCGGGTCAACTACGACCAGGTCATCCGCGCCCTGGCGGCGCTGACGATGGCTCCGCAGGCACCCTGGAGCGCCGATCGGGCCCTGCCCTTCAAGTTCACGCCGCTGGTTCAACAGGCCGCGGAGCCGGAGCCCTGACCCGGGCGCTGGTGACCGACCGTGACCTGAAATTCGTCCCCGCAGAGCGGTCTGGCCACGGACCGTTACTGATATCGGAAAGTATTGATTTTGTGAGTCCCAGCGCGTAGGGTTTGGGCCAGCCGGAATCTCGGATTTCCAGGGAGGACGCATGAGTCATCACACAGGCGAACACGTGAGCCCGCAGCCGGGCAAAGAGGGCGGTGGGCAGCCGCAAAAGCCGGGCAAACAAGGCGTCGGCCAGCCGCAGCAGCCGGGTAAGCAGGGCGGCGGATTTCCGGGCAAGCAGGGCGGCGGATTCCCGGGAGGTGGCGGCGGGCAGCGCCAGGCTCAACCCGGCGGTGAGCCGGGTGCCGGCGGCCAGCGCCAGGTGGGGGGCGATCAGACCGCGGAATAGTCGTTGAGGGCCGTTGTCCGGGCAACGAATCGGTCGCAGTCCGGACAACGACCCCGCCATAGCCTCAGAAAACCAGCGGGGTCCGGTTGACCTAACAGTGTCACCCATGCGATGGGCGCGTCTTAGTGCGCACCGGCCTCTGCTGACGGCCCTCGTGGCCTGGGCCGCGGTCGTGCTCGTACTGGGCGCCTGGCTCACGCTGAGCTGGGGCGGAATACGACGGACTGAGCAGGTTGACGATTTCGCCGAGTTCCTCGCCGCCTTCCTCGCCGCTGGCGCCTGCGCGCTCGCAGCTCGCCACTTTCACGGGCGCCGCCGGGCGGCCTGGTCCCTGATCGGAGTCTCGGCCTTTTCCTGGGGTGCCGGGCAGGTGGTCTGGTCCTATTACGAGCTGGTCAAGGGCCGGCAGGCGCCCTTCCCTTCGTTTGCCGATCTCGGCTACCTCGGGGCGGTCCCGCTCGCGATCGCCGGCGTGCTCTGTTTTGCGTCTCCTGGGTGGCGTGCGACCTCGCTGATCCGAACCATCCTCGATGCGCTCGTGATCGCCGGCTCGCTTCTCATCGTGAGCTGGGCGACTGTCCTCGGAACTCTCTATCGGATGGGCGCCGACAGCCCCGTCGCGCAGGCGATCAGCCTCGCGTATCCGGCCGGCGACATCGTGATCGGGACCGTGATCATCATTCTGGCGACCCGCGCCGCACGGTCGACGCGCCTTCCACTGCTGCTTCTGGGCGCTGGTCTGCTGGCGAACCTGCTCGCGGACACCTCCTTTGCCTACCTGACGACGACGAATGCCTACGGGCCAGGAAATCCGATCGACGTGGGCTGGATCGGCGGCTACCTCCTGATCGCGATCGCGGCCTGGCGCGCGATCTCCACAGCGACGGCGGCGGCCGCAACCAGGGTCGACAGCCGCCCGCCGGAGCGTGTCTGGATGATCCTTCCCTACGTGCCGGTCGTGGCTGGCGCTGCGGTCGCCACCTGGTACCGGCTGAGTTCGGGACGGCTCGACGAAGTCATCTTCTGGAGCTTCATGTTCGTCGTCGCCGTCGTCGTGGTTCGCCAATTTCTGATGCTGGCCGACAATCAACGACTCACCCGGCAGCTCGAATCCAATAGCGTTGCCCTCCGGGAACGCGAGGATCATTTCCGATCCCTCGTTCAGAACTCCTCTGACGTCATCACGCTGATCGATCGAGATGGCCAGATCCAATATCAGAGCGCATCGATCGAACGCATCTTCGGCTACGGTGGCGGTCAGTTGATCGGCAGCTCGTTCGGCGATCTCGTCGATGTGGAGGACCGCGTCCAGGTCCTACGCCGAATCGAGGAAGCGATTCATATCGAGGGGCCCCCGATCAGCATCGAGTGCCGCCTGCAGCGCGAGGACGGATCCTTTTGCCCGTCCGAGGTCACGATCACAAACCTCCTGCACGTCCCGACGGTCCGAGGCCTGGTGCTGAACACGCGCGACATCAGTGATCGGAAAGCGCTCGAGGAGAAGCTGACGCATCAAGCCTTCCACGACTCGCTCACGAACCTGCCGAACCGGGCTGCCTTCCGCGTCGTCCTCGACCATGCGATGCAGGGCGGGGATGAGCGCCGGATCGCGGTTCTCTTCCTCGACCTCGACGATTTCAAGACGGTCAACGACACCCTCGGGCACGAGGCGGGCGATCTGCTGCTGGCCGCCGTGGCCAAGCGGATCGAGGCGACGCTCCGCCCGGGTGACACCGTGGCGCGACTCGGCGGCGACGAATTCGCCGTGCTGCTCAAGAACATGGAAGACGAGACGATCGCGGGCCGTGTGGCCGACCGGATCACCCGCCAGCTCTCCACGCCGTTCGCGATCGAGGGCCGCGAGCTCTTTATCCACGCCAGCATCGGGATCGCCGGTCTCGTCTCCGGCCAGGAGGCCGCCGAGGACCTGCTGAAAAATGCCGATGTCGCCATGTACATCGCGAAGGCGCGCGGCAAGTCCCGCTATGTTGAGTACGAGGCCTCCCTGCATCGGGCGGCGGTGGACCGGATGCAGCTCGAGAGCGATCTGCAGGAAGCGCTCGCCCGCCAGGAGTTCGTCCTGCATTACCAGCCTGTCGTGGTGCTGGAAAGCGGCAGCATCCACAGTGTCGAAGCACTCGTCCGCTGGAATCACCCACGTCGAGGCCTGCTCTACCCGGCCGATTTCATCAAGCTGGCGGAGCAAACGGGTCTAATCGTCGAGCTCGGTCGATGGGTCCTGCAGCAGGCGACGCGTGACGTTCGCCGCTGGCAGGTCCGGTACCCTTCGAACCCGCCAATGATGGTCAGCGTCAACGTGTCCGGGCATCAGTTGCACGGACGGGGGCTCATCGCCGACGTCGCCAGCGCCGTGGACGCGGCCGGGCTCGACCCGCAATCGCTGATCCTCGAACTGACGGAGAGCGTCCTGATGGAGGAGACGGTCGGCATCGCTCAAACGTTGCAGGAACTCCGCGCTCGTGGCGTGCGGCTCGCGCTCGACGACTTCGGCACCGGGTACTCTTCGCTCGGCCACTTGCGTGACTTCGCCGTCGACATTCTGAAGCTCGACAAGTCGTTCGTCAGCGGGCTCGGCACCGGCATCGCCGACGGGGCCATCCTGCGGGCCGTCATCGGCCTTGGCAACTCGCTCGAGCTGCTGACGATCGGCGAGGGGATCGAACGGCCCGAGCAACTGGCCGCCCTTAACGCAATGGGGTGTCTCGCCGGCCAGGGCTATCACCTGTCGCGACCGCTCCCGTTCGAGGAATTGGACGCCCTGCTCGCCGGCTGCATCCAATCGGGCAGCGGGCGCCAGTTGCCCCCCGCCTGGAAACTGACGGCCTGACCGCGGCTTGGTAGATTGGCGCATGCGCGCCTGGCTTGCCGCGCCGCTGGCGCTCCTGACGTTGGCGGGTTGCACCGTAAAGGCGCCGCCCGACGCCTCTCCGGTCAAGCTCCCCGCCGCAACCATCATCAGCGCTCCGATCGCAGCGCCTGCGGGATGTCGCGAGGCGACCGGTCCGTTCCATCCCGCCGAACCGTCACTGGCCGTCGATCCGAAAGCGGCCAGGCACCTCGTGGCGACCTGGCAGGAGCTCGGGTCACCAATGGGCCTCGGGAATGTCGTCGCGATCAGCCAGGACGGCGGACGTCAGTGGGTGCGGGAGATCCTTCCGGGCCTGACCCGGTGCACGGGCGCCATCTACACCTCGGCGACCGACCCCTGGGTCTCGATCGGTCCGGACCACAACGTCTATCTCTCGTCGCTGCTCACCCGTCCCCCGCAGCAGGGCTCAACGACCCACGATGTCGTCGTCAGCGTCCTGCGCGACGGTGCCGCCGACTGGCGGCTGCCAGTCATCGTCGAAACGCAGCCCAGCCCAACGGTGCTGGACAAGGAGGCGATCCTGGCGGACCCGCGCCGCCCGGGCTGGGCGTATCTCGTCTGGGCCGAATACGGCACGACTGGCAGCAATGACCCCTCGGTGGACCAGGTGTTCTTCTCCCGGACCAGCGACGGCGGGTCAACCTGGTCGTCGCCGGCGCCCATCTATGGCGGTGGCGACGAGGCGCAGCAGAACCAACTGCTGATGACGGCCGACGGCACCCTGCTCGATGTCTTCGTGGAGGGTGCCTCCCTGCCCGGCGATCCGCATCCGCCGCCGATCCCGGTCGCCGTCCGCGTGATCCGGTCGAAGGACCAGGGAACAACGTGGTCTCAGCCGATCGAGGCGGCGCGCTTCAGCTACACGAACGCGGTCGACCCCGGCTCTGGTTCGCAGCTCCGCTTCTTCGGGCAGGACATCACCGCGGCGGCAGCCGGCAACACCGTCTACGTCAGCTGGGAGGTCAACTACCCCGGAATCGAGTCCGCCATCTGGCTGGCCCGATCCGAGGATCGCGGCGCGCACTGGTCCCAGGCTCGCGCCGTTGTCCGGGAGAAGCCGGAGGCGTTTCTACCAACGCTTGCCGTCGCCGGCGACACCACGGTCGGGGTGCTCTGGTTCGATTTCCGGGCCTTTAGCAGCGGAAGCGGGCGGCTCGACACCGACGTCTGGTTCAGCAGCTCGAAGGACCATGCCGCGCACTGGACGACCCACCAGCTCGCGGGTCCCTTCGACCTTCGGGCGGCCCCGTCAAGTCGCTACGGTCCTTTTCTTGGCGACTACATGGGCCTGGTCGGTCTTCCCGACGGCTTCGCTGCCGCGTTCGTGCAGGCAAGACCGGCCAGCAGGAACGGCCCGACCGACGTCTTCTTCCTGAAAATCCCCGGCTAACCCTGAGGGCGGCGGCCGAAGAAGTTCGTGCCGGTCGCGCTCATGACCAGCTGACCGTGCTGGTTGCGCACCTCGCCCCGCCAGCGGACGATGCCCATGTTCGGACGGCTGTTCGAGGTTCGCATCTCGAGGACCTCGATCTGCGCCGAGAGCGTATCGCCAGGACGAACAGGAAGCGGCCAGCGAAGGTCCTCCATCCCTGGCGATCCCATGCTGCTTGTCCTGGAGATGAGACTGGTCACCAGCAGGCGCATGAAGAGGGCGCCGGTATGCCAGCCGCTGGCGATCAGGCCGCCGTAGATCGTGAAGCTGGCGGCGTTGGGTTCGGTGTGCATCGGCTGGGGATCGTACTGGCGCGCGAAGGCGATGATGTCCGCCTCGCTGACCGTCAGGTTGCCGAGCTCAATGACCTCCCCGACGCGGAAGTCCTCGTAGTAGCGGGTCAGCGGCGTCCGGCCTGTTCGAGCTGGTCGAGGTGGATCTCGAGGTGGGCGCAGAGCGGGAGGACCGCAACCTCGTGGGCGCTCATCGTGTCATCGCCGAGCACGGTGGCGCGCCGCGCCAGGTCCATGGCGCTGGCGCCGCGCAAATAGGTGACCGTCCGCCGGTGCTCGCGCTGGACCATCGCCAGCAGGGTCTCTGGCGGGACCGAGAGGAGCGGTTCGGCGGCGACATCTCGAGCCTGGGCCGCCCCGAGCAGGTCCACCGCGGTCATCCGTCCGCTGCCGACCTGCTTCGTCACCATGCCGTAGAACTTCGACATGACGACGATGTGGGCCAGGATCTCCTGACCCGACCAGCGTTCGCCCGCACCCTGCTGGTCGATGCCGCGCCGGACGAGCTCCGCGAGCCGTGCCGATGCCGACTCCAGGCGCCGAGCCAGACCGAGCCGTTCGTGATCGAGCGTTTCCTCGAGGAAGGCCCGGACGTTCACCTGGGTGAAGTCCGGGCTCTCGATTTTCACGTAGCCAGTCTACGGAAACTTCGTCGGTCTCCCGGTCAGCCAACCGCGCTTAGTGGGGCGGCGACCTTTTCCAGTGATTTCCGCTCCGCCGAGACGCCGATGACGAGCTCGCACCCGGCGGCGAGCAGCATCAGCGCGGCGCCCGCGTAATAGCCGAGCGAGAGGATGTTCTTGTCGTGGGTGCCGATCAGGATCCCGAAGAGCCAGGGCGCGAAAAGCCCGCCGGCGGCGGTGCCGATCGCAAAGAAGAACGCAATCGCCATCGCACGGGTTTCCATCGGAAACACCTCGCTGACGGTCAAATACGCGGAGCTGGCGCTGGCGGAGGCGAAGAAGAAGATCACGCTCCAGGCGATCGTCTGCGTGGTGGCCGTGAGCGCCCCCTGGGCGAAGAGGTACGCAGTCCCGGCGAGCAACAGGCCGGAGATGGTGTAGGTGCTCGCGATCATGGCACGCCGGCCGATCGTGTCGAACAGGCGGCCGATCGTCAGCGGGCCAAGGAAGTTGCCGAGCGCGAAGGGCAAGATGTACAGGCCCACGCTGCCGCTCGGCACCTTGTAGAACTTCGAAAGCACGAGCGCATAGGTGAAGAAGATCGCGTTGTACATGAACGCCTGGCTGACCATCAGGGCCAGGCCGAGCGTCGCGCGCTGCCGGTATTCGGTCCACATCACCTTCGCGATGTGTCCGAAGCCGATGCTGCCCCGCTGCTGGATCTTGATCGAGCCCTCAGGCTGGGGTAGCCGCTCGACCCCGCCCTCACCGGCGACATGAGCTTCGATCGACTTGATCACCTGGTTGGCCTCGTCCATCTTTCCGTGGGTCATCAACCAGCGCGGGCTCTCGGGGAGGATCCGCCGGACCATCAGGATGGCCAGGCCGAGGAAGGCGCCCAGGCCGAAGCACAGCCGCCAGCCGATCGAGTGGCTGAGCAGGCTGGGATTGAGCAGCACCAGGGTCGAGGCGGCGCCGACGGCGGTTCCGACCCACCAGCTGCCGTTGATGGCGAGGTCGGCCCAACCGCGGACCCGGGCCGGGATCAGCTCGTCGATCGCGGAGTTGATCGCCGCGTACTCGCCGCCGATGCCAGCACCGGTGAGGAAGCGGAAGGCGATGAACGACACGAAGTTCCAGGAAAACGCCGTCAGAACGGTGGAGACGAGGTAGAGGCCGAGGGTGATCAGAAAGAGCTTCTTGCGCCCCAGGCGGTCGGTCAGGTAGCCGAAGAACAGGGCGCCCAGGATGGCGCCCAGCAGGTAGAGGGTAGCAGCGAAGCCCACCTGCGACTCGGTGAGCGCGAGCGTGCCTTTCTCGGTCAGGACGCTGGCGAGCGCGCCGACGATCGTGACCTCGAGGCCGTCGAGAATCCAGGTGATGCCGAGGCCGGCGACGATCAACCAGTGCCACCGGCTCCAGGGCAGCCGGTCCAACCGGGCCGGTATGTCGGTTTCGACGGCCGGCTCGGCCGCCGTGGCGGTGCTGGCCATGGCGTTGCTCTCCCTCAATCCCAACTGACAGCGACGCTATCACTCTAGATGGCTAAACCATTGTTGGGCAAGACTTTGAATTCACCGCGCCCTGAGGTAGCCTTTCGGGGTGGACCGGCAGCGCCTCTCGACCCGGCAGCGGATCGCCGCCTACGGCACCTGGCGTTCCCCGATCACGGCCGACCTGATCGTCAACGGCTTTGTCGCGCTCTCCCAGATCCAGCTCGATGGCGACGACATCTACTGGGTCGAAGGGCGACCGACCGAGAAGGGTCGCAATGTCGTGGTGCGGCGATCGCCTGCGGGGGAGATCAAGGATGTCACGCCCGCCGGATTCAATGTGAGGACGAGGGTCCATGAGTATGGAGGCGGCTCGTACCTGGTCGCCGGCGGGACGGTCTGGTTTTCCAACTATGACGACCAGCGTCTGTACCGGCAGGAGCGCGGTGGAACGCCGGCGCCGATCACGCCGGCCGGTGACCTTCGCTATGCCGATGCCGTCCACGATCGGGCGCGCCGGCGTCTGATCTGCGTCCGCGAGGATCACACGAGCGGCGCTGCACAGGCGGTCAACAGCCTGGTCGGCATCGACGTGAACGGACGTGGCGATCCGACCGTCCTGGTCGAAGGCAACGACTTTTATTCCAGTCCGCGCTTGAGCCCGTCGGGGTCACACCTTGCCTGGCTCACCTGGAACCACCCGAACATGCCCTGGGATGGGACGGAGCTCTGGGTGGCCGAAGTGACCGAGGACGGCCGGCTACGCGCCGCCATCAAGGTTGCGGGGGGCCGGGACGAGTCGCTGTTTCAGCCGGAGTGGTCGGCCGAAGGCGTGCTCTACTTCATGTCGGACCGAACCGGTTGGTGGAACCTCTACCGTTGGCGGCGCCAGGGGGAAGAAGCGGTCCTGCAGATCGACGCCGAGCTGGCGACGCCCCAGTGGCTCTTCGGCCTCACGACTTACGCCTTTGATTCGGAGGCGCGCGTCGTTTGCCAGGTTCGCTCCGGCGGGCTGGCCCGGCTGGCGACGATTGACACGCAACAGGGCAGGCTCGATCCGGTCGAGACGCCGTACACCGCGTTTGGCGCTTCGATCCGGGCGCTTTCCGGCAAGGCGGTGACGATCGCCGGCTCGCCAACCGAACCCTTCCAGGTCGTCGTGGCCGACCTCGTCTCGGGACGGGTCGAGGTTCTTAGGCGGTCGATGGACGTGCCGATCGACCCGACCTACCTGTCGGTTCCCGACACGATCGAGTTTCCCACCGAGGGCGGACTGACTGCACACGCATTTTATTACCCGCCGCGCAACCCCGATTACATCGCTCCCGAAGGCGAACTGCCTCCCCTGATCGTGATGGTCCATGGTGGGCCAACCGGCGCCGTGACGAACGCGCTCGACCTCGGTGACCAGTACTGGACCAGTCGTGGCTTCGGGTACCTGGTCGTCAACTACGGGGGCAGCTCCGGCTACGGACGAGAGTACCGGCAGCGGCTCAACCGCCAATGGGGGGTGGTCGACGTTGCCGACTGCATCAGCGGCGCGCGCTACCTGGTCGATCGGGACCGGGTGGACGGTGCCCGGATCGCGATCACGGGCGGAAGCGCGGGCGGCTACACGGTGCTGCGCGCGTTGACGACGACGGATTTTTTCAAAGCGGGCGCGAGCCATTTCGGGATCAGCGACCTGGAGATCTTCCACGACGACACCCATAAGTTCGAGAGCATGTACGACCAGAGCCTGATCGGCCCCTGGTCGGAGGCGCGCGAGGTGTACCGCGAGCGATCCCCGATCCATGCCGTCGACCGGATCAAGGTCCCGGTGATCCTTTTCCAGGGTCTCGAGGACAAGGTCGTCCCCCCGAACCAGGCCGAGCTAATCGTCGCCGCGCTCAAGCGCAAGGGGCTGCCGGTCGCCTATGTCGCCTTCGAGGGCGAACAGCACGGTTTTCGCATCGCCAAGAACATCAAGCGATCGATCGATGGCGAGCTCTACTTCTATTCCAGGGTGTTCGCCTTCGATCTTCCCGACCAGGTCGAACCGGTCGAGATCGACCACCTCCCCGCCGGCGGCACCAGCGGTCCGGACAGGGGGCAGCGATGATCCTGGTCGTCGGGGCTACGGGGAGCCTGGGGGGAAGCATCGCGCGCCGGTTGCTGCAGGAAGGGAAACCGGTCCGGCTGCTCGTCCGGCCGCAGTCGGACGCCAAGCCCCTGATCAACCTGGGCGCGGAGTTTGTCGCCGGGGACCTCAAAGACCGGGCCTCCCTCGACGCGGCGGTTCACGGCATCGAGACGGTGATCACGACCGCCAACTCGGCCCTGCGCGGGGGGGACGACAACCCGGAAACAGTCGAGCATCGGGGTAACAAGAACCTGGTCGACGCGGCGGTCGCCGCGCACGTGCGCCAGTTCGTCTTCGTGTCCGCCCTGGGCGCCCACCCAGCCAGCCCGGTGCCGTTCCTGGCTGGAAAAGGCAAGGCGGCGGAGCATCTCCGGAGGAGCGGGCTGCGCTACACCATCCTGGAGCCAAACCTCTATATGGATGTCTGGCTTGGCATCATCTTCGGGATGGCGCTCGCGCAGGGCCGCCCGCCCACCGTGGTCGGCGACGGGCGCCGAAAGCACAGTTTCATCGCACAGGACGACGTCCGCGCCTTTACGCAAGCCAGCCTGGGAAACCCGACGGCGATCGGCAAGACGCTCGTGCTCGGAGGGCCGGCGCCGGTTTCGTTTCGCGAAATCGCCGGCATCTACGAGACGGTTCTCGGCCGGCCGCTGACGGTCAACTATGTGCCCGCCGGCACCCCGCTGCCTGGCCTGCCCGAAGCGGTCAGCTCGCTGGCGACGATGCTCGATACCTACGATTCGCCGATCCCGATGGACGAGACCGCGCGGCGATTCGGGGTTCCACTCACCTCGGTCGAGTCGTTCGTGCGAGGCAGCGTCCCGACCGCGATCCGCAACTGAGGCGCTAGCCTCCCAGGTAGGCCTTCTGGACCTGCGGGTTCTGGCGGAGTTCCGCTCCCGTGCCGCTGAGCAGGATCCGCCCGGTCTCCACCACGTAGGCACGGTCGGCGACTTCGAGGGCCCGCAGGGCATTCTGTTCGACGAGCAGAATCGTGACGCCTTCCTCATGGATCTGACGGATGACGTCGAAGACCGCATCCACCATCTGGGGCGCGAGGCCGAGGGAGGGTTCGTCGAGGAGCAGCAGCCGCGGCCGTGCCAGCAGTCCGCGCGCGATCGCGAGGATTTGCTGTTCCCCGCCGGACAGTTGCCCCGCCGGCAGGTCCCGTCGCTGACCGAGGATCGGAAACCGCTCCATCAGGGCGGCGATCTCGCGGCGCGCCGCCTGCTGGTCCCGCCGGACCCAGGCACCGAGCTCGAGGTTTTCCCGGACGGTCAGCCGGGCGAGCACCTCGCGGCCTTCGGGGACCTGGACCAGGCCTGCCCGGACGATTCGGTCTGGGGCAGTCGTCGTCAGGTCGAGTTCTCCGAACCTGGCGGTGCCCGACTTCGGACGTAGGATGCCGGAGAGTGTGTTGAGGATGGTGGTCTTTCCGGCGCCGTTGGCCCCGATCAGGGCGACGATCTCGCGCTCGCCGATATTGAACGAGACGTCGCGCACCGCGCGGATTGCCCCGTAGGCGACCTCCAGGTCGCGGATATCGAGGATCGCCCGAGTCGGGGCTGCTCCTGTCGATGACGCTCCGGTCGCGGGCGCGGTGACGCTCGCCGCCTCAGCGCCGGGCACGTGCGCCCCCTCCTTCCGGGCCTCCCGCCCGAGATAGGCCGTGATCACCTCGGGGTCGGCGGAGATCGCCGCCGGTGGGCCGTCCGCGATCTTCCTGCCGAAATTCAGGACGGCGATCTGCTGGCAGACCCCCATGACGAGCCGCATGTCGTGATCTATCAACAGGATCGTCAGTCCCTCGGCATTGAGCTGGCGGATCAGCTCACGGATCCGATCTTTCTCGACCGGGTTCATGCCGGCCGCCGGTTCGTCGAGGATCAACAGCCGCGGCTCGATGGCGAGGGCCCGCGCCACCTCGAGACGGCGCTGATCGCCGTAGGAGAGTGTCCCGGCTCGTCGCGGTCCATGCTCGATCGGCGAGAGCCCGACGCGCTCGAGCAAAGCGGCGGCCCTGGCGGCGCGGGCCCGCGGTTCGTGCTGGAAGGCCGGGATCGGGGCGATCTGCCGGAAGGTATCGTGCCGGCGCCGCGCATGCATCCCGATCAGGACGTTGTCCAGGGCCGAGAGATTCTGGTAAAGCCGGAGCGTCTGGAAGGTGCGCGCCACTCCCATCCGCGCGATCGCGTCAGGCGACCGGCGGCCGAGCTCGGCAGGGCCGGTCCCTTCGCCCAGCCGGATGCTGCCCGTCTGCAGCGGGATGTAGCCGGTCACGAGGTTGACGAGCGTGGTCTTGCCGGCGCCATTCGGGCCGATCAGGCCGAAGATGGCCCCCGACTCGATCGCGAGCGAAACGTCGTCGACGGCTCGCACACCGCCGAAATGGCGGCGAACGTCATTGAGCTGAAGCAGCGCGGCCACGGAGTCTCCAGGAGTGGGGGAACCAGCGAGGCCGGATCACGGCCAGGCCGCCCCCGCCGACGATCCCCTGCGGACGGAAGATGATGACGAGAATCAGGATCAGGCCGTTGACGACGTCACGGTAGGACGCGGCCTGCCGGATGATCTCCGGCAATGATGTCAGAAAGAGCGCGCCGACAATCGGGCCCAGCACGTTGGATGTGCCGCCGGCCACCGCGAACGTCAGGATCTGGATGGCGCGCGTGACCCCGTACTCGGTGGGATCGACGAAGAAGTTGATGTGCGTTTCCAGGCCGCCCGCGTAGCCCGCGAGCAGGGCGCCGATGACGAACGCGATCATCTTGTAGACGGGCACGTTGATGCCGTTACTCGATGCCGCCAGCTCATCTTCACGGATCGCCGCCCAGGCGTGGCCGAGCTTGCTGCGGCTCAGCCGCCAGACGAGATAGGCGACGATGGGCAGCGACACCACGATCGGCAGGATCCCGCCGACTGGATCGGCGCTCGGGTTCTTCAGGCCCTGGCCTTCGCCCGTGATAGGTAGATTCAGGATCACCCCGAGCCGGAGCGCTTCCACGAAGCCGAGGGTGGCGATGGCCAGGAAGATGCCGCGCAGCCGGAGCACCGGCAGGCCGACGAGGAAACCGATCGCGCCCGCCAGCAGGGTGCCCACGAGGATGTCGACCGGCAGGGGAGTGGGCAGGTAGAGGCTCATGATCACCGTCGAGTACGCGCCCACGGCCATGAAGCCCGCGTTGGCCATCGTTAACTGGCCGGAATAGAACGTGACAAACAGCGAGATCGCGAGGATGGCATTGATCCCGATCTGCGCCAGCAGCAGCTCGTGCGAGTTGTAGAAGCCGACCGGGTTGGTGAAGAGCTGGATGAAAAAGTCCATCGCCCTAGCTGTCCCGCCGGTCCGCGTTCACAGGCGTTCCCGCAGGCGAGCACCGAAGAGGCCCTGTGGCCGGAGGACGAGGACGAGGAAGAGCGCGGCAAAGGCGACGCCGGCCTCGACGTTGCTGCCAAAGCGGACAAAGGCGAAGACCTCCACGAGTCCGAGCAGGTAACCGCCGATGACCGCGCCGGGGACGCTGCCCATCCCACCGAGCACGATCACCGCCAGGCCCTTCAGCTCCACCTGGTCGCGGCCGATGTAGGGGCTGACGTCCGAAAGCGCGAGCCCGAAGAGGAGTCCGGCGAGCCCGCCGAGCGCTGATGAGACGAACAGGGTAGAAGCGAAGATACGGTTGACGTCGATTCCGAGCAGGGTGGCGGCGCGACGATTCTCGGCGACGGCGCGGAGCGCGCGGCCGACCTGGGTGAAGCGAATCACGTAGCCGAGGACCAGCATCAGCACGATTGAGGTCGCCAGGATGCCGAGCTTGGTGGCCTCGAGCGTAAGGCCTGCGACATGATAGGTGGGGTTGGGCACCGTGCCGGATGGAAAACGAACCGAGTTCGCGCCGTCCTGCCAGAGCCAGGCGAAGATGGACCCGGGGGTCGCCTGCTCGACGATCGCGACGAAGATCAGTGCCAGGCCGATGGTGGAGATGAGGGCGGAGATCGGTGGCGCGTTGCGGCGGCGTAATGGTCGAAGCGCGACATACTCGATCAGCAGCCCGAGCAGGCCGCAGACCAGCACGGCGATCACCGCCGCCGGCAGGAAAGGAAGTCCGTGCAGGGCGACCAGGGAGTAGGTGATGACCGCGCCGAGCATGAAGACGGCGCTGTGCGCCAGATTGAGAACGTCGAGAACGCCGAAGACCAGCGTGTAGCCGACCGCGAACAGCGCATAGATGGACCCGATGAAGATCGCGTTGAGGATCTGCTGGGTCAACGGGTCAGCTTGGGTTTATTGACGTCACCAGGTTGAACCCGCCCGATCCATCCATCTGGATGATCCAGATCGTTTGCTTGACGTCGTGGTTGCTCGTGAATTGGAACCGTCCGAGCGGGGTATCGATGTTGACACTTTCCATCGCGTCCCGAAGCTTATTGCGATCGCCCGGCACGTCGCTGAACGTCAGGTTGGCACGCTTTGCCGCGTCCGCCAGAATCAGGATCGCCGCGTAACCCTGCGCGGCGAACTGGTCCGGATCGCTGCCGTACTTGCTCTTGTAATCGCTGACGAATTTCGCGTTGGAGGGGAAGGTGTTGGCGATGTACCAGCCGCTGCCACTCTCGGCACCCTTGCCCGCGTCCCCTGCCTGTTTGGAAACGACGGCGGTGTTGAAGCCGTTTCCTCCCAGAAACTGGCCCTTGAAGCCTTGCTTACGCGCCTCGATCATGATCTTCGCGGGAATGCCGCCGAGGCTGGTGATGAAGATGACGTCCGGGTTCTTCTGCACCGCCCGGGTGACGGGGGTCGCGAAGTCGGCCGCCGTCTTGCTGAACGCAACGGTGTCGAGCAGCTGGATGCCGTATTGACCGACGGTCGCCTGCACGATCTTGCCGCCATCGGAGGAGAACTTGTCGTCGTTCGCGACGAGGAGGACGCCGGTCTTCGGGTGGCCCTTGATGGAGTAGGTCTTGATGTTGGCTGGGATGGCCGCCTCCTCACCGAGGCTGTCCCTGAAGACGTACTTACAGGGATCCGGCTTCGGGAAGTTGCAGTCGGGCACGATATGGATTCCGGTGGTGCTGACCGCCAGGATCGGGATCTTGAAATTTTCTGCCAGCGGGTGGACGGCAACCGCCGAGTTGGACAGTGTCGGGCCGAGCAGGGCGAGCAACTGCCCACCCTGGATCAGCCGCTGCGCCACCTGTTGCGACTGCGCCTTGTCCGAGGCGTCGTCCTGGACATCGACGGCCAGCTTGGCGCCGCTCACCCCGCCGGTGTTGTTGATGGTCTCGACCGCGAGTTCGATCCCCTTCTTCGAGCTCGGGCCGTAGACGCCGCCGGCGCCGGTGAGCGAGAGGATGGCCCCCAGGTTGATCGTCTTACCCTGGTATGAACTTGAACCGGTCGAGGTTCCCGTGGTGCCACCACCACAGGCGGTGAGCAGCAGGGCCCCGGCCAGGGCGAGGCCCGGGAGTTTCACGTTCATCGCCGTACAGCTTACCCGTAAGCGAACCGCTGGTAAAGTGCGGGACATGGGCCCGACCGTCTTACTGCTCGATATCGACGGCACGCTGGTCGACAACACTGCGCAGCACATCGCCGCCTGGTGGGAGGCGTTCGTCGCCGAGGGCCTATCCGTGGACAGCGAGCGCCTGCGCCCGGAGATCGGGAAGGGAGGCGACCTCTTCGTCAAGGGCGTGGCCGGCGAGGCGTGGGAGGCGCTGCACGGTGACGCCGCGCGCGAACATCACAGCCAGGCGTACAAGCGGCTGCTCAGTCAGGTGCGTCCGGTGGCCGGTGCGCGGGACTTCCTCAAGACGCTCCACACACTCGGGATCCGACCGGTTCTGGCAACGTCGTCGGACCCGGACGAGGTCGAGGCAAACCTCAAGCTGCTCGGCGAGACGCCCGAACGGTTCCTGATCGTCGACCGGGACGACATCGGCACCTCCAAACCGGCGCCGGACGCGTTCGCCCTCGCCCTCAAACGAAGCGGCGCGACGGCCAGCCAGGCTGCGGCCGTGGGCGACACCCGCTGGGACGGTGAATCCGCGGGAAAGAGTGGAATCAGGTTCTATGGGCTCCTGACCGGCGCCGGAACCAGGGAAGACTTGCAACTGGGCGGCGCGAGGGAGATCTTCGCCGACCTCCCGGGCCTGGGGGCGTTCTTGGAGCGTCGCTAACCGCCCGGCACGCAGGGCGTCGGGCTCGGCGTCGGCGAGTTTCGCGGGCTCGGGGTTGGGGTCGGGGTTGGGGTTGGCGTCGGCGTCGGCGTTAATCCCACTATCGGGGTTGGCGTTGCCAGGCAGGTCGGCACGGGAATGATCGTTGTCAGCGGCGTCGGGGTGGGGCTGGGCGAGGCCGAGGCCGAGGTCGGCGCGGTAGGAGCCGTGGTGCATTCCGTTCCCGGTAGGTAAAGCTCTCGCTCGGAGCCGACGTTCGGGTTGTTGGCCGCCGCGGTCGGCGAGGGAGTGATGTTGTTGTTGTTCGCGCAGGGTCCGCCGGCCACCAGCCCGTCGGGCTGCTGGAAATTCTGAGCCGGGATATTGGCCTGGGGCAGCCCGTTGTTGATGAAGTCCTTGAGGACCGAGCTACCGACCATGGTGCCGAAGACGTTGTTCATGTTCTGGTTCCCCGGACCGGTGTGTCCCACCCAGGCCCCCACCACGATGTTCGGCGCGTAAGCCATCATCCAGGCGTCATGGAAGTCGTTCGTGGTCCCTGACTTCCCCGCCATGGGGCGGCGCCATCCGAGGTTCCATTGCGCTGAGTAGTCCTTGAGGATGTAGGTGACCAGGTACGCCTCTTGCGGCGTAATGACCTGCTTAACCGCGGGTGGGCTCGGCTTGTCGATGTTGTTCTGTGAATCGGTCAGCTGGAGGATCGAGACCGGGGTGTGCCGGGTGCCTCCATTCGCGAAAACGCCGTAGGCCACAACATGATCGAGCATCCGGACCTCGCTCGAGCCGATCGCGGTCGTGACTTCGGGTTTGAGCTGGTTTGTGATGCCCATGTCGTGCGCGAGGTTGATGACGTTCCCGACGCCGGCTTTCTCCATCGTCAGCAGCGCGGGGATGTTTCGGGAAAGCACGAGTGCTTTGTGGGCGGTGATCATCCCCATATCGCGGAAATCAAAGTCGTGAAACTGCCCGTTCGCGTAGTGGCGCGAAGTGTCGTCGAGCAGATTTCCCATGGTCAGCTTGTGCGCCCTGAAGGCCTGCTCGTAGGCGTAAGGCTTGAACGATGAGCCCGGCTGGCGTAGCCCCGTGACGACGTTGAACTGCCCCTTGATGTCATTGTTGAAAAAGTCCGCGGATCCCACCATGGCGAGGATCTCGCCGGTCTTCGGATCCGCCGCTAGCAGGTCACCGTTGTCGGCGCCCAGCCGCCCGAGGTTCTGCATCCCGACCTGCACGGCGTGATCGGCCGCCTTTTGAAGCGTGAGATCGAGCGTGGTTTTTACCGTGAAGCCGCCCCGGGCGACCGTGTTCGGTCCGTAGAAACTTTCCAGTTGCTCGAAGACGAAGTCGACGAAGTGCGGAGCCTGGCTGCTGCGGTTCTCCTTGAAAACGAAGTTGAGCTGCTCTTTCTTCGCCTCGTCGGCCTGGTCCTGGGTGATCGCGTGGTTGCTGATCATCGCCCGGAGGACGGTTCCCTGGCGCTCGAGCGCTCGATCCTTGTGAAGAACGGCGTCGTAATAGCTGGGACCCTGGGGTAGACCCGCAAGGAAGCTTGCCTGGCCGAGCGTGAGGTCTTTCGCATGCACGCCGAAGTAGACCTCGGAGGCCGCTTCAATGCCGGTGGCATGGTGCCCGTAGTAGATGCTGTTCAAATACATCGTGAGGATCTGATCCTTGGCGTACTTGGATTCGAGTTGGGTGGCGATCAGCGCCTCACGTAGCTTGCGCAGGACGGTCTTCTTTGGGGACTGCAGGATCGCGACCTTGGCGAGTTGTTCCGTGATCGTGCTCGCCCCTTGCGCCGGCCGTCGGGCGATGACGTCGATGATCCCCGCTTTCAAGACCCGGCCCCAGTCCACGCCGTGGTGCTCGTAGAAGTGCTTGTCTTCGACAGAGATCGTCGCCTTCACCAGATTTGGGCTGATCTGGTTCAGTCCCACCGGCGTGACGCGAACCCCCTGGGAGTTCCGCTGCTCGATGAACTTATTGTTGCGATCGACAATCGTGATCGTGCCGCCAGTCAGATCGAGCTTGCTCGGGTCCGGCAGTGTCGCGAAGGCGTAGGCGAAGGTGCCGAGAACCAGGAGCACTGTCAAGCCGGCGGCAACCGCTGCCGCGATCAGCCATTGCTTACGCGTCCAGTTGGTTGGCGGTCGCCAGCCCGCCGGTTTCGCCGCCGAGGCGCGTTTGCGCGGCAGACCCGGCTGACCGGAGGCCGATGTCGGCGGTCCGGTCTCAGCCATGTGCTCTCAATCCGTGGTGCCCGTTTCCTCTGGCGTTAGCGCTGCTTCGAAACGGCTGCGTGACCCTTCTCGTGAGGGGTGGCGGCGCCGCTCACCAGCCGTTTCGCGTAGCCGGCGGCGATCGCCGTGAGGGCAGCTTCGGCCGCGCTCACGATCAAGCGACGGGCAATGCCGCCCTGATGCTCGACTGCGACCTTTTTCCCTTTGCCGTCCGCCTTGCCGATCCGTTTCTGTGCCGCGGCCCAGGCACGGGCGTCATCGCCGAAATCATTCAGGTGCTCGCGCAGATCGTTGAGTTTGAGTTTGCGGACGAGCCGTTCCGCGGTCGAGCGCCGACTGCGCCGCTGGAAGCCGTAGAGTGCCAGTCCTGCGATCGCGATGACCAGCGCGCCGATCGACAGCTGGACAACCGGGTTGGTCTGGAGCTGCGTTTTCAGGTCGAGGTTCCGTTTTGCCCGGAGTTGCAGGGCGTCCAGCGTTTCGCCGAGGTGCTCCCGAGTCTGGTCTACTTCCCGTTTCGCGTCAGTCGATGTCTGGCCCACTCGGCGTCCTCCTTCAAGCTCTCCATGGTTTTCTCCGGCGCTCCGAGTTTCAGCATCGACTTGCCGCGGAGCCCGAGGATCAGTGCGAGGATCACAAGGATACCGGCCTCGATCAGGGCGACCCACCACTGCCCGACGAGGAGGGCGATCGTGACCAGAAGCATGATCAGCGCGATCAGGGCGCACACGCCTGCGATCGCCAGCATGATGGCTGCCTTGATGTTGGTGCTCAACATCTCCTTGACCTCGACCTTGGCCAGTTGAATCTCCTGCTGGACCAGCCGGATCAGGTCGTCGACTGCCACCCGGGCGAGGTCGATCACGCCGCGGCGACCATTCGTATTCGTCGTTGTCCGGGCGTCGGCCTTGGGCGCAGAATCCATAGCGGTGCCTCCTTCCTTCCTTACGCGGTCGCCGTTCATACTAGAACGTAAACATTATAGTGCTTCTGTGAGTTAAGATGTTAACCATGCAAAACAATCCCGGTACCACAGACCCCGTGATCGAGAACCCCGGCGACCCCCAGGTGGGCCAACCGGTCGGACCCGAGCTGGCGCCCGGGCCCACCATGCCCGAGATCGGCGAGCCGCCGGCGACCCCGATCGAGGTTCCGCAACCCGGCCTCAACCGACCCGAAGTCCCGCAGCGATAAACCTCAGCTCAGCAGGCTGATGCCGTCGGCGCGGCGGACCGTTACGCCGAGCACGGCCCCGATCGTTGGCGCCCAGTCGGCCAGATGGGGTCTGTGGCGCTGGATGGTGGCGGCGATTCGTCCGGTGGCGGGGTGGCCACCACCCACTACGGCCACCGTGCGGGCTGTGGCCGGTGCGCCGTGAAAGCCGCCCGCGGGCAGCGCCGGTGAGGCAAAGATATATCCGGGCCGGGCGCCGACGACCAGCATCGCATGGTCCGCGGCATGCCAGCTCTCGATCCCCTCGACCGCCATCAACGCCTTCCCCGCGACGGCGCGATCGACTCCCTCGCGCAGGTGAACCAGGGCGGCACCGCCGTCCGGAATGACGCCGTCCCACAACTCCGACGGCGCGAGGTCGATCGGCGGCCTGTTCGTTCGCGCTTGCATGTCGTGGTCCGACACGATGATCACGACTGTCTCGCGCCAGCTCGTCGCAAGCGAGTCGAGAATCTCGCCGACCAGGCGATCGGTCGCCGCGTAGCAGTCGCGGGCCGCGTCGCTCTCCGGGCCGTCGTCGTGGCCGACGGTGTCCGCCTCGTTGAGGTGCCCGAAGAGCAGCCCAACGGATCGATCGGAGGCACCCTCGAGGATATGCGGACGAACGGCGGCGTTCGACGGATAGCCGTGCCCGTCGACCGGCGTCCCTTTCGGGATCACGTTCCCCGGCGGCCAGATCAGGTCTGCCGACCCGGTGCAGAGCAATCCACGATCGTCACCCATCGCCGCCACGCTCCGGATCCCCGCCGCTCGACATGCGTCAAAGAGCGAATCGACCCGCGGTTTCTCGAGTCCCGCCCAGGCGGGGAGGCTCGTAAAGCGCCAGGCGGTAGTGCGAACACCATGCGTTCTTGGAAAGCATCCGGTCAGCAGGGAACAAAAACCCGGATCGGTGGAGGAGGGGAGGTCGGTGACGCCACCCTCGGCTGCCCGCCCGCCCGCCTCGGCCAGCGCCCACATGCGGGGTGTGAGCTCGGGCCCGATGGCACGGTGCGGGAAACCGTCCAGGCCAAGCAAGACGACTCGTGTGATTCGCCTATTGTTACCGACGTGCCGCTGACCCCGCTGCCGGCGCCCTTCCTCGAGGCGTTGGAGGGGAAGGAGGAATTGCTGATCGGGTCGCGTGAGGGGTCCCGCATCGGCACGGTTCGCGGCTGGTTTGTCACCGGCCCTCCCGGGATCGTGTATCTCTTCGCGGACGCCTATTCGCGGCGGGCGCAGCGCTGGCGGGCGGATCCGTGGATTCGGCTGACGATCCCGGGTACCGCGACCTCGCATGAGGGTGCGGTGGAATTTGTCACGGCGGCTGAACTCGAACCTGCTCTGAGCGAGCTGGTCGTGGACCGGTGGGGGATGTGGGGGGCGGCCACCCCCGAAGGGCTGGCCCGAATGGTCCGCGATGGGTCACATGTGCTCGTGCGAGTCGCCGGCGCTTGACCGGGCGTTGACCTCTCGCTCCTTGACACAGGGGCCCTGAGATGGTTAAACGGGGGAGCACAATTAGCCCATTCACAAGGGGAGGGGACCATGGTCGATGCGCGGCTCCGACGACCCGATTTCTCGACCAAGCGGTTATTCGGCGTCATGGCGGGAACGATCATCGTGCTGGCGGCCTGCGGGCCAACCAGCAGTGGCGGTTCGACGACGAGTGCGGCGTCGGCACAGTCGGCTTCCGATCTCGGCGGGATCTCCGCCCTGGTCGACAAGGCCAAGGCGGAAAAAGAGCTGAACGTGATCGCGTTGCCGCCCGATTGGGCGAACTACGGCGCCATCATCAGCGGCTTCACCGCTAAGTACGGGATCAAGGTCAACTCAGCGAACCCGAACGGCAGCAGCCAGGACGAGGTCAATGCCGTCACGCAGCTTGGCACCACGAGCCGGGCGCCGGACGTGCTGGACATCGGGATGGCGGTCGCGCTCGCGAACACCGACAAGTTCGCCGCTTACAAGGTCTCGACCTGGAACGACATCCTCAGCAGCCAGAAGGAGCCCACCGGGCTCTGGTACCAGGACTATGGCGGCTACATGTCGATCGGCTACGACTCGAGCAAAGGAATCTCCGTCACCTCCCTGCAAGACCTGCTCGGGCCCAGCTTCCGGGGGAAGGTGGCCCTCAACGGTGACCCCACCAAGGCGAATGCCGCCCTCAACGGCGTGATGATGGCATCCCTCGCCAACGGCGGCTCGCTGGACGACATCAGCAAGGGCGTCGATTTCTTCCACCAGCTGAAGCTGAAGGGCAACTTCGTCCCGGTACAGGCGACGACCGCGACCGTCAAGAACGGCACGACTCCGGTTGTTTTCGACTGGGACTACCTCTCGGCAGCCCATGGCACCGACGTGCCGAGCTGGAAGGTCTTCGTCCCCTCCAACGCGATCCTCGGCGGCTACTACGCGCAGGCGATCAACAAGCATGCGCCACACCCGGCCGCGGCTCGGCTCTGGGAAGAGTACCTGTACTCCGATGAGGGTCAGAACCTCTGGCTCAAGGGCCTGGCGCGCCCGGTCCGGATGGCCGCGATGCAGAAATCCAGCAAGATCGATGCCACAGCTGCGGCCGCGCTGCCGCCGGTGAACGGCACCCCCGTCTTCCTGAGTGCGGATCAGGCGACCAAGGCGAAGGATTACCTCGCCTCGCACTGGGCTCAGGCCATCGGTTGACCGTCGCAGCCGCTCCCGCTGTAGTTAGAATGGCGCGCCGCCCCACCAGGGGCGGCCGCCGCTTTTCTCTGGCCTGGATCGGAGCGGTTCCATTCTTCGGCTACGTGGCGCTCTTCTTGATCCTGCCGACTGCGATCGTCGTGATCGGTGCCTTCTTCGGCCCCCAGGGCCTGACGCTGTCGAACCTGAGCGGCCTCAATCGGAGCTTCATCGTCAGCGCCTTCCTCAACAGCGTGCTCCTGTCCGCGGTCAGTGCCGCCATCGGTGCGGTTGGGGGCGCCGTACTCGCCTATGCCGTGGCGACCGGCAATCGCAACGGGAACTTCCGACGAGTGGTGCTCTCGGCCTGCGGCGTGCTTGCCCAGTTTGGTGGTGTGACGCTCGCATTCGCGTTTATCGCGACCATCGGCCCCGCAGGCTTCCTCTACCTATGGCTCCAGCAGCACGGGTTGGACGTGTACGCAGGAGGCATCTGGCTCTATCAACTCAAGGGGCTGATGCTGGTCTATGCCTACTTCCAGATACCGCTAATGGTCCTCGTCTTCCTGCCGGCGGTCGACGGCATCCGGCCTCAGTGGCGGGAGGCCACCGAGAGCCTGGGGGGCCGGACCTGGCACTACTGGCGGTACGTGGCGGCCCCGCTGCTGGCACCGGCCTTTATCGGGGCCACCCTGCTCCTCTTCGCGAATGCGTTCTCCGCCTATGCGACGGCGGCGGCGCTGATCAACCAGGGCAGTATCATCGCCTCGCTTCAGATCGCGAACGACCTCACGAGTGAGGTCGGCCTGCACCAGCCGGGTATCGCGTCGGCGCAGGCCCTCGTTATGGTCGTCATCGTTGCCCTCGTCATGGTGCTGTACACGGTTCTCCAGCGCCGAACCGCCCGGTGGTTGCAATGAGGGGGGACGGCATCGCATGAGCCGGAACCGACGCCGGAAACTCCAGGTCTTCCGAGTTGCGGTCTTCCTGTTGCTCGGGGCCTTTTTTCTAGTCCCCATCGGCGCCATGTTCGAATTCGCGACGCGAGGGCTGACAGAGCAGGCCCCACGCACGCTGAACGCCTTCATCTCGATTGGCCAGTCCCCAGATCTGGTCGCTGCCATCCTCGCCTCGCTCGGGTTGGCCGCCATCACCTCGATCGCCATGCTGGCGCTGCTGGTCCCGACGATGATCTGGGTCAAGCTGCGGCTGCCGCGGGTCAGTCGCGCCGTCGAGTTCCTCTGCTTGCTGCCGCTCACGATCCCCGCGATCGTCCTGGTGGCGGGACTTTCCCCCGAGTATCGATGGGTCTCCTTCTACTTCAGTGATTCAATTCTGACGCTCGCGTTCGCGTACCTGATCCTCGTTCTCCCCTACACTTACCGGGCGTTGTACGCCGGCTTGAGCGCGATTGACGTGAAGACGCTCGCTGAGGCGGCACGCGGTCTGGGTGCCGGCTGGCCGACGGTGATGTGGCGGATCATCGTACCCAACATGTCGGGAGCCCTGCTGAACGCCGCCCTTCTCTCCGTCGCGGTCGTTCTCGGCGAGTTCACGATTGCGAACCTGCTGAACTACGTCAACCTTCAGGTCGCGATCGCACAGCTCGGTCGGGCCAACGCGGGCGTCTCGATTGCGGTCGCCGTGGCGTCGCTGATGTTCGTGTTCGTACTCCTGGTGTTGCTGTCGTTCGTGGGCCGGTCGCGATCACGAACGATGGGGGGAGTCCCGCAGTTGACCGTAATCCGGAAGTAATGGGGGAGGCGTGAGTGTGGCGTCTGCGCCACCGGCTGTGAACAAGGCAGTTCCGCCTCGCTCGGGCGTCGAGGTGCGCCTGGAAGACCTCCGACGCCGGTACGGCGCCGTGACTGCGCTCGATGGGTTGAGCCTGACGATATCGCCGGGCGAGCTGGTGGCGCTGCTCGGGCCCTCCGGCTGCGGGAAGACCACGGCTCTGCGGTTGCTTGCGGGCCTCGAAGAAGCTGATGGCGGCCGGGTGGTCATCGCCGGCGAGGATGTGACCGGGCTGGCGGCCAACCGCCGCGATGTTGGCATGGTCTTCCAGGCGTATTCGCTCTTCCCGCACATGACAGCCTGGCAGAACGTGGCCTTCGGGCTGCAGATGCGCAAGGTGCCTGTGACCGAGCGGCGCCGGCGCGCCGGGGAGGTGCTCGAACTGGTCGGCCTCTCCGGCTTTGCCAACCGTTACGCCCATCAGCTGTCCGGGGGCCAGCAGCAGCGGGTCGCACTGGCGCGTGCCCTGGCGATCAGGCCGAAGGTTCTCCTGCTCGACGAGCCATTGTCGGCGCTGGACGCTAAGGTGCGCTTCCGGCTTCGCGACGAAATCCGGCGGGTTCAGCTCGAGATCGGCATCACCACCCTGTTCGTGACCCACGATCAGGAGGAGGCCCTCGCGATTGCGGATCGGGTCGGCGTGATGCAGGCGGGCCGGCTCGAACAACTCGGGCCACCGACCGTGGTCTACTCGCGCCCGGCGACGCCCTTTGTCGCGTCATTCGTCGGACTCACAAACCGGCTGCCGGGCGTCGTCCGGCATGGTGAGGTCGAGGTGCGCGGCGTTCGCCTGCCACTGGTTCAGCGCGATGAGCCGGACGGCTCCGCGGTCGCGCTCGTCCGCCCCGAGGCGGTCACTGTGGTCGGCGACGCGCAGAGCGCGGCCGGTCCCCTGATTGGAACCGTGATCGCCACCGCGTTCCTCGGCGCGACGAGCCGCGTCACGGTTGACCTGGGCGGCGTCACCGTGCTGGCGCAACTGGCAACTTCTGAGGCTGGTGGGCTTCCTGCGGGGACGCGAGTTCGCCTGGCGCTACGTCCCGATCCGGTGCTTATCGCGCGCGAGGACGCCGCCGCCACACCGCCGGCGTAAGCAGCCCCAGCCCCAGGAGCACCAGCGCTGCCGCGACCGGCACGCGTGGGCCCGCGCCGCTCTGGGCGAGGCGCGCCGCCGCGTGAACGGTCGGGTGTGCGGAAACGGCGGCGGGGGTGGCGGCCGGAGTGGCCCCCGAGACGATGAGCGTGGCGGTCATGAAGGGGTGGATGGCGCAGTGGTACGCGAAGGTGCCCGGCGTATTGAAGCTGATCGCTGCGCTGCTCGCACCAGGTGCTACCGTGCCAGTGGTCCACGCCCCGGTATCGGAGGTGGCGGTATGCGGCGCCGAGGTTCCGTTCGTCCACGTGACGGTCGAGCCGACGGTTAGCCGTATCGGATTGGGACTGAAGCACCAGGTCGTCGTGGCGCAGCTGACGATCTGTGCCGGCGAGGGCGCGGCATACGCTCCAATCACTGTGGCGAACAGAGCGCTGATAAGAACCACGGGAACGACGAGCAATCGGCGCATGCCAGAACCCCCTTAACGGTGTTGTCTTGGGTTACGGCTGCCGGTTACAGCCGATTCAGACGCTCGAGGATTTCCTCGTGCACAACGCCATTGCTGGCGACGACGCTCCCGCCGTGATGCGTTCGCTTGCCGCTGAAGTCGGTCACCCGCCCCCCCGCCTCTTCGACAACAATGGACGGGGCCGCCAGGTCCCAGGGATAGAGCTCCGGCTCGATCATCGCCTCGCCGGTGCCTTCGGCCACCAGGGCGTAGCCCCAGAAGTCCCCGAAGCCGCGATCTCGCCAGGCGCCTTCGACGACAGCATCAAAGGCGCGAGCCTTTCCAACCGCGGTGAAGGCGGACCGCGAGGCATAGAACACCTGGGACTCCGCCAATCGGGGAATCGCCGACACGTGGAGCCGTTGCGAGCCTGACCAGGCACCCTGGCCGCGAACCGCGTGCCATCGCTCGCGCATGGCCGGCGCGGAGATGACGCCGATGAGCATCTCGCCATCGCGCTCGAGTCCGAGCAGGGTGGCGAACATCGGCAGGCCACGCATGAAGCTGTGGGTCGCGTCGATCGGGTCGATGATCCAGCGATCACCCGACCCGGCGGTCGAGCCGAGCTCTTCACCGAGGACGCCGTGACCGGGGTACTCGCGTTGGATTCGCTGCCGAAGCTCCTGCTCGATGGCGGTGTCGACCTCGGTCACGAACGTGCGGTCCGGCTTGCGGTCGATCCGCAGGTCCCGGCGGAAATGTCGCATCGCGATCGCATCGGCCGCATCGGCACACCGGAGGGCAAAGGCGAGCAGCGAGTCGAGCTCGCTCATGCGCGGATCCGGGAACCGGTGGGATCGAAGAGCGGGTCGTCGGCGACACGAGCCGTTTCCCAACGGCCGAAGACTTCGACCTCGGCGGCGCCCGAAGCATGCTCGACGGGCAGGTAGGCATACGCGATGCTCTGTCGGATGGTGTAGCCGAAGCCGCCGCTGGTGACCCGCCCGACGATCCGGCCGTCCGCACGCACCGGCTCGCCGCCGAAGACGATCGCCTGCGGATCGTCGAGCAGGAGGGGACGAAGCCGCCGCCGGATGCCGCGTGCTTTCGCCTGCGCCAGGGCCTCCTTGCCGATGAAAGCCGCCGGCTTGTCGAGCCGGACCGCAAAGCCCAATCCCGCCTCATAGGGATTGTCGTCCGGCGTGATGTCGCTGCTCCAGACCCGGTAGCCCTTCTCCAGGCGCATCGACTCGATCGCCCGATAGCCGCCCGCGGTCAGGCCGTGCCCTTGGCCCGCCTCCCAGATCGTGTCCCAGAGGCGCAGCCCGTACTCGATTGGGCAGTAGAGCTCCCAGCCCAGCTCGCCCACGTAGGTTACGCGGAGCGCGCGGCAGGGCACGTCACCAACCTCGAGTGTCGCGACCGTGAGGTAGGGAAAGCTGCGATTGCTGAGGTCGGCCGGCGTGATCGGCTGCAGAATGTCGCGGGCGCGCGGGCCCCATAGCCCGAGGCATGCCATGGTCGAGGTCACATCTGCGATGGTCAGCGATCCATCAGGCGGCTGATGGCCCCGGATCCATTCAAGGTCGTGGTTGCCGACCGCGGTGCCGGTCACGATGAAGAAGCGATCCTCGGCAAGGCGCGTCACCGTGAAATCGCACTCGATCCCGCCGCGCGCATTCAACATTTGCGTGTATGTGACCCGTCCGATCGGGCGCTCCATGTCGTTGGCGCAAAGGCGCTGCAAGAACGGCAACGCGCCGGGTCCGCTGATCTCGATCTTGGCGAAAGAGGTCTCGTCAAAGAGCGCGGCTCGCTCGCGCGTGGCTCGGTGCTCGTTGCCGATGGCGCTGGACCAATGGCGGCCTGCCCACCCTGGTGGCGGGGCATCATCCGAGCTCGCATTCGTCTCGAACCAGTTCGCTCGTTCCCACCCGGCCTTCTCCCCGAACGAGGCCTGGAGCGATGCGAGACGTGGGTAGGTAGGGGAGAGCCGTAACGGTCGACCGGCGATCCGTTCCTCGTTCGGATAATGAATGTCGTAATAGGTCGAGTAGACCTCGCGCGTTCGTGCCAGCGTGAACGCCTGGCTTCGGTACTGGCCACCGAAGCGTCGCAGGTCCATTTTCCAGAGATCCAATTCCGGCCGGCCATCGATGATCCACTGGGCCATCGCCTTGCCCATGCCGCCCGCGCCCGCGATGCCGTGGGCGCAGAAGCCGGCCGCGATAAAGAAGCCACGAAGCGGCGACTCGCCGAGGACGAATTCGTTGTCCGGGGTGAACGCCTCCGGCCCGTTGATCAGCTTGACGATCGCGGCCCGCTCCAGGGCCGGCACGCGCATGACGGCATTCTCGGAGAGCGGCTCGAAGCGCGGCCAGTCCTCGGCGAGCAGCCGGTTGTTGAAATCTCCGGGGATCCCGCCGAGTCCGAAGGGCGCCGGGTCGCGCTCGTAGCCGCCCATCACGAGACCGGCGGCGTCTCGCCGGAAGTACACGAGGCGATCGGGATCCCGCATCGTGGGCAAGGACGCCGGGATCAGCTCCCCGATTCGGGCGACGAGGTACTGGTGGGCCATCGGAATGATCGGCACCGTGACGCCAGCGAGGCGGCCCACCTCAGGTGCATAGATGCCGGCCGCATTGACGACCACCTCGGCCTCAACCGGTCCGCCGCCGGTCTCCACGCCGCGCACCGAACCACCTTCGGTTTGGATGCCGGTGACGCGGACGCCCTCGCAGATTCGGGCCCCGCCTCGCCGCGCCCCCTCGGCGAACGCGAGCGCGAGACCGCTCGGGTCGAGGTAGCCGTCCGTCGCGAGGAAGGCGGCTCCTTGGACGCCGTCCGGGCGCATGATTGGAAACCGCCGGTGCGCCTCGGCGGCACTGATCAGCTCGATCGGTAAACCGAAGCTGGTGCCCCATCCCGATTGTCGCTGCAGCTCCTCCATCCGGGTGGGCGAGGAGGCGAGTCGCAAGCTTCCGACCTCGCGCCAACCGATGTCGACCCCGGTTTCGTCCGTCAGTCGGCGATAGCAGGCGACGCTTTCCATCATCAGCCGCGTCAGCGGCAGGCTGGAGCGCAACTGGCCGACCAGCCCGGCGGAATGAAACGTTGACCCGCTGGTCAGCTGGGCGCGCTCCAACAGCACGACATCGGTCCAGCCCCGCTTCACCAGGTGATAGGCGATGCTGGTCCCACCGACGCCGCCGCCGATGATGACGACACGAGCCCGGCTCGGAACCGTCACGGCCGCGCCTGGCGTAGCCAATCGTTGAACTCCGGCCGACCGGCGCTCGCCAGCAGTCGGTCGAAGTGGCGCGCGGCATAGCCGGCGAAGTCGAAATCGAGGTCGGAGATCCCTTGCTGGACGACCCCCCACATTGCTTCGCGGTAGTCGGACATGACGCACATCAGCCGCAGGTGCGCCAGTCGCGCGGCCGACGCCCCGCCCGCGTAGGCTTCGAGCAGATAGGCCTGCTCGTCCCCGGCCAGCTCGTGGTTGACGGCGAAATTGCCGAGGTCGAACATCGGGTCGCCCATCCCTGCGTACTCCCAGTCGACGATCCGAATCAGCTGGCCGTCATCGATGAAATTGGCGTTGAGCAGATCGTTGTGGCAGAGCAGGGGTGGGAGAACGGGCAGTGCCTGCTCGACGGCAACCGCGATCTGGAGCGCGCGCTCGTGAGCGGCGGGCAGTTGGACCCCCCGCTGTGTTGCGGTGACGGCGTACGCCTCACCGACACGAAACGGGGAGAAGCCGGCCGGCACGAGCCCGGCGTGATGGATCAAGCGCAGTGATTCAGCGACGCGGCGGAGCGTGTCGGGAAGGTGGACTGCGGCGTCGCTGACCGCTTCACCGTGGATGAAGCGAGTGACCAGGATGCCTTCGGGTTCGAGAAACGCGACGACCTCCGGACCCACACCGCTGGCCGCGGCGAGGAGGCTCGCCTCGTGCTCGACGCGGCGGTCGATGCCCAGGAGCTTGCCGGTCTCGGCGGGGATCCGCACGACCACGGTTTCCATTCCGATCTGCACCAGATGGTTGCGATTCGTGATGCCCCCGCCGAGTGGTTGCGACGTTCGTGGCAGGCCTGCCCACCCGCGAATCCGGTCGAGGATGGCCAGGTGATCGACTCCTACGCTCACCGCTGGATAGCGTATCGGCTCGGCCTTGTTACCCTCAGGGCGAATGCCCGCCCAATCCACGACTCGGCGCTATCGGCAGATCAGTCGGGTGCTCGCCCGGCATGGGCTGGGATTCTTCATCAGCATCCTCGGGCTGGAACGGTTTGTTACCTGGCAGCGCCTGTTCAACCGCCAGTACGACCAGCGGCTGACCCGGCCGGAGCATGTGCGCCGGGCGCTGGAGGAGCTGGGCCCGACCTTCATCAAGCTGGGGCAGATTCTTTCGACGCGCGCCGACCTGCTTCCCGTCAGCTACCAGATGGAGCTGGCGAAGTTGCAGGACTCGGCGCCCGCGCTGCCGGTCGCGGTCGTCAAGCAGATCGTGTCGGCGGAACTGGGCGAGCCCCTGGAGGTCGCGTTCCGAGCCTTTGACGAGGTCCCGCTGGCGGCCGCGTCGATCGGACAGGTGCACGGGGCGACCCTGCCCGACGGCACGCCGGTCGTGGTCAAGGTGCAGCGTCCGGACGTCCCCCAGCAGATCGAGCAGGACCTGCAGATCCTGGAAACACTGGCGACGACAGCGCGGCGCCGCTGGGCCCTGATGGACCAGTACGACGTGCTCGGCGTCCTCCACGAGTTCGGGCAGACCCTGCGCGCGGAGACGAACTACATCCGAGAGGGGCACAATGCCGATCGCTTTCGCGCCAACTTCGTCGAGGATCCGATGGTCCATATTCCCCTGGTTCACTGGGACAAGACGACACGGCGCGTGCTCACGCTCGAGCGGATCGGCGGCATCAAGATCGACGACCTCGCGGGCCTCGAAGCCGCCGGCGTGGACCAGCGCGCAGTCGCGCTCCACGGCGCCCAGATGGTCCTCAAGATGATTTTCAAAGACGGCTTCTTTCATGCTGACCCGCATCCGGGCAATTTCTTCATCGACCCGGCGGGACGGATCGGGGTGGTCGATTTCGGCATGGTCGGTACGGTCGAGCCCCGGATGCAGGAGCAGCTGGTTTGGGCGCTGCTCGCCTACACGAGCGACGAACCGGAGCGGCAGGTGGACGCGCTCTTCGACCTGGGGGTCGCGCGCCGTCGCGTCGATCGGACGGTGCTCCGGCGTGACGTCGAGCATCTGCGATCACGCTACTATGGCCGGGCGGTGGGGGAGATCGCGATCCGGCCGGTGATCAACGACGTCCTCGGCGTCGTCCGCCGGCACGGGCTGCAGCTTCCGCCGGGTTACGCGCTCCTCCTGAAGACGGTCGTCATGCACGAGAGCCTGGTCACGCGGCTCGACCCCAGCTTCGACTTCACTGCGGTGCTCGAGCCCTACGCGCGCCGGATGGTGACGCGCCAGTTCTCGCCACTGATGTGGGCACGCTCGCTTGGCCAGGCCGGCGTCGACGTCGCCCGGCTCGGGGTCGAGGGACCGCAGCAGGTTCGCCGCCTGTTGGCGGCGGTCCAGCGTGGGGACCTCGAGCTCGGGGTGCGGCCCTCCGGCTTCGAGCCGCTCGTCCGGCGGCTCGAGCGGATCGCGAACCGGATGGTCCTCGGCATCATCGCCGCCGCCTTCGTCATCGCGCTCGCGGTGCTGATCTCGGCTTTCCACCTGCGCAGCGATCCCGCCGCGGGGATCGTCCTGATCCTTGGCTTCCTTGCGGCCAGCGCGCTCGGTGGCTACGTCGCAATCAGCATCCTGCGTTCCGGTCGGCCCTAGCGCTAGAAGAGGCTCGTCAGCCGGCGCCGGAAGAGTTTCGGACCATCCGGCTCGACGTAGGGCGGAATCAGGTCCTGCACGGCGGCCTGCGCGACTGTGACCAACGACTCGATCGACCGGCCCGCGGGGGCGATCGCCGGACCGATCGTGACCGAGACGGTCTTGCGGAGCCAGAGGTCCTTCATGCCGGCCATGCCGACCGGTACGACGGGCACGTCGTTGTCGAGCGCAAAGTGCGCGAAGCCCTTCTTGAACGGCATCACGGTTCCTTCCGCCTCGCCGTAGTGGCCCTCCGGGTAGAGCGCGACCGCGCCACCGGCTTGCAGGCAGCGGTTCACGTGATGGAAGAGGGCGGCGTCCTGGTGCAGGCTCCGGTTGACCGGGATGTATCCACCCACGGCCTTGATGATGGCCCACTGCACCCGGTGGGTCACGAGCATGGTCGTGTCGCCGAGGAAGTGGATGCGCGGCTCGATCGGAAAGGTCGCGAGCAGGGCGAAGGAGTCGAGCCAGTTGAGATGGTTGGCGACGATCACGTAAGCGCCGCTTCGCGGAATGTGAGCGCGACCGCTGACGCGGATTCGAAAGAGGAGATGAAGGAGGGGTAGCGCGAGGAGCCGGACGACACGGTAAGCCGGCGTCGCCTGCCGCTGTACCGGCAGCAGATCCGCCGCTGGGCTAGTGCGCTCGGGCGCCTTGCGCCTCCAGGATGCCAAGGACCATGCCCTCGCTCTGCTCGCGCGCCGTCCGCATCGTCGCCACGGCGTCGGGCTGCTCGCCGGCCAGCCGAGCCAGTTCCTCGTCGAACAGCCGCGAGACGAGCGCGGGGGAGTGCGTAACCGAGCTGCCCGAGGCGTCCGGCACGGTGAGCTGGTGCAGCACCCGCTGGGCGATCATGTAGCGGTAGATCCGGTCGGTCGCAAGATCCTCCATGTAGCCGTCCAGCAGGCTCGCGCCTCGTCCGTTCAGGACGCCGTCCCGGTAGCGGATGACCGTACGGACCGCGTCCCGCGTTCCCTGCAGGGTTCGCTTACCAACCCCCTCAGGGCTTGGACGCAGGTCACGATGGATGTCGGCGTCCTTGCGCCGGGCCTGCAACTGGTTCGGATAGGGAAACTGGTTGACGGCGATCTCGTTTTGATCCGGATGCCCGGTCCAGGCGCCGTCCATCAGGCTGTTCGCTTCGTTCTTCTTGTCCTGCTCCAGGACTTTGAGCGCGCGCCCGTTCAGCGCGGCGTCGGTGCGACTCGGGTAGAGGGCGGTCATCCCACCGATCGCCAGCATCCCGCGCTTGTGACACACCTCCGGCATCACCTCGCGGAGCGCCTGGAAGAAGGCGACGTCATGGGGGATGGTGTTGCGGTCGGGCAGCACCCAACGTGGGTCCTGCAAGGTGAAATCGATCAGGCTGGCCATGTAATCCCAGCGCCCGAGATTCAGGCCCATGATGTGCTCGCGGAGGTTGAAGGCGAATTCCTCCATCTGGTACGCGATCGGGTGCGACTCGACCAGGGCCATGCAGCGGATGTAGTCGTGTGGCCAGCCGCGTGCCTCGGCGATCG
>JALZAV010000048.1 GCA_030948145.1 Candidatus Dormiibacterota bacterium | reverse complement strand
GGTGCCACGCTCGACGGCTCGTGGTACGTCCATGCCGAAGACCTGACGCGGCTCGACCGCATCGAAGCCGGCGATTGGCTACCGAGGACGACTCTCCTCTCCCCTTTCGATAACCTGATCCGCGACCGTCGCCGGACGCGTGTGCTCTTCGATTTCGATTTTTCTCTCGAGATCTACCTGCCGGTGGCTCGACGGCGCTACGGCTACTACGTGCTGTCGGTGCTCCATGGGGAGCGGCTCATTGGGCGGATCGATGTCGCGATGAACCGCGCCGAGCATCGCCTCGAACTGCGAGCCGTGCATGCCGAGGCTGGCACTCACGTCGGCGGGGCCGGCCGTGACGTGGCTGGCGCTATTACCAGCCTTGCGGAATTTCTCGGAGCGCGAACCGTCGCGCTCCCCACCGTGCTCCCCCGCGGCTGGAAGACATCGCTCAAGGCCGCCCTCTAGTTCAGGCGGCCTGCGGGCTCAGGCGACCACGAGCGTGGCGCTCGACGGCGACCGGGACGATGCCCGCGCCCTGAATGACCTCGAGCACACTGTTCAGGGCCGCGGATTGACGCCCGCGCGGGAAGTCGATCCCGATGACGGACATCGCGGCGTCGCACGTCCCACAGAGCGTGACAGCAACAGCTGCCGTCGGATCCCAGGCTCGCTGCGCGCACGCTCCGCACGAGCGGCAGATCAGGTCAAAGACCATCGCGGTGTCGGCTGTATGAGCGCGATTGATTGACATTCCCCACCACGGCCATATAACGGCCGATCAGGAAACCGCCTTGCGCCCCCGATTAGGCGCCAGCTGGGGCGGGACCAGCCGTAACCGTCGCTTTTTTTGACGCGGAGCGCACAACCCTGGTTACAACCCAGTGATTCTTGCCGAGGCGGCGAGTTCGCTCGAAGCCATTGCTCTCGAACATCGAGACCGTCCCGTTGTAAAGAAACGATGAGGAGACCGACCGTCCGTCGCTGGCTTCGGGGTAGCTCTCGACGGTTCCTCCCCCGAGCTGCGCGATCTCCCGTAGCGCACCCTTGAGCCCGGCGGAGGCGACCCCTCTGCGCCGATATTCCCTGTCGATGAAGAAGCACGTGATGCGCCAATCCGGAAGGGTGATGAGCCCGGCGAGATAGGCGCGCCGATGCTTGATGCGGGGCAACTCATCGGTCGGCCCGAACTGGCACCAGCCGACGCAGGTTGGGCCGTCGTACACGAGAGCGGCGTGTGTCCGGCCTTCCCGGACTCGACATTTTTTTGCGGATCGATTCTGCGCCGCAGTCGTAGAGCGCCCGACCCCCTCGGCGTGAAAGGCCATGCACCAGCAGCCGCCCCAGACGCCGTTGTGCCGCTCCACCAGCCGCGCGAAGTCCGGCCAGGTGGTCGTATCCAGCGGTTTTGTCCGAAAGGCCGTCATGCTCCACTCAGTCGACGAATGGGAAGCGTATGGGGGTTGGGGTAGCCGACGAGCGGATTTGAACCGCTGACCTGAGCATTACGAGGGCTCTGCTCTACCAACTGAGCTACGTCGGCTCGCGGTTGAACAGTCTACCGGAGGGCAAAAGGTCGCAAACGTCAGCCGGAGCCGACCCCGGCCGCCTCCCGCTCGCGCGCCTTGCGCACGACGAGTTCGCCATCCTCGACGTCCACGATCAGCGCATCACCCTCGCGGAACTTCCCCTCGAGGATTTGTAGCGCCAGTGGGTCCTGCAGGCGCCGCTGGATCACGCGCTTCAGCGGACGGGCCCCGTAGGTCGGGTCATAGCCCTCCTTCGCCAGCAACTCCAGCGCTGCCGGCTTCAGCGCGAGCGTGATGCGACGCTCCGCGAGGCGCTTGAGGAGCCGCTCGAGCTGGATGTCGACGATGGCCTTGATCTGCTCGCGCGAGAGCGGCTTGAAGATGATGATGTCATCGACGCGGTTCAGGAACTCCGGCCGGAAATGGGCGCGGACCGCGTCCATCACCACCCGTTCCTGGTCGCTCTCGCTGATTCCGGGGTCTTGAAGCACCGCCGTGCCAAGGTTGCTCGTCATGATGATGACAGTGTTCTTGAAGTCGACGGTACGGCCCTGGCCATCGGTCAGCCGGCCGTCTTCGAGGATCTGCAAGAGGATGTTGAACACATCCTGGTGCGCCTTCTCGATCTCATCGAAGAGCACCACGCTGTAGGGTCGCCGGCGGACCGCCTCGGTCAACTGCCCGCCCTCCTCGTAGCCGACGTAGCCTGGGGGAGCGCCGACGAGCCGTGCGACCGTGTGTTTCTCCATGTACTCCGACATGTCGATCCGGATCATGGCCTGGTCATCGTCGAAAAGGAAGTTCGCCAGTGACCGCGCCAGCTCCGTTTTGCCCACCCCCGTCGGCCCAAGGAAGATGAACGAACCGATCGGACGGTTTGGATCGCCCAGGCCGGCGCGGCCTCGACGGACGGCATTGGCAACCGCCGTCACGGCCTCGTCCTGCCCAACCACGCGGGCGTGCAGCCGCTCTTCCATCTTCAGCAATTTCTGGACTTCGCCCTCCAGCATCTTCTGAACCGGGATGCCCGTCCAGCGCGAGACGATCCGCGCGATATCCTCCTCGTCTACCTCCTCCTTCAGCATCCGCTGGCTTTTCTGGAGAATGACGAGTTCCGCATTCTTCGCTTCGAGCTCCTTGACGAGTGCCGGGATGTCGCCATATTTCAAGCGGGCGGCCTGCTCGAAGTCGGCCATCCGCTCGGCGCGTTCGGCGTCAAGGCGGACCTGTTCCTGCTTGGCCTTGATCTCGCGGATTTGCTGGATCAACGCTTTCTCCTGCTGCCAGTGCGCCCGCATTCCCAGACTTTTCTCCTGGAGGTCGGCCAGTTCGATCTCGAGCGCGGCGAGCCGCGCCCGGGAGGCTTTGTCCTCCTCCTTCTTGAGCGCCTGGCGCTCGATTTCCAGCTGGCGGATCTGTCGCTCGACCGCATCGAGCTCCGACGGAAGGCTGTCGATTTCCATGCGCAGGCTCGACGCGGCCTCGTCGATCAGATCGATCGCCTTATCCGGGAGGAACCGGTCCGTGATGTACCGCTGAGACAGGACGGCCGCCGCCACGATCGCGGAGTCCGTGATCTTGACCCCGTGATGAACCTCGTACCGTTCTTTCAGGCCGCGGAGGATCGAGATCGTATCCTCGACCGTCGGCTCGCCGACGAAGATCGGGGCGAAGCGGCGTTCAAGGGCGGGATCCTTCTCGATGTGCTTGCGGTATTCGTCCAGGGTGGTGGCCCCGACTGCCCGCAATTCGCCGCGCGCAAGGGCGGGCTTGAGCAGATTGGAGGCATCCATCGCGCCCTCGGCCGCCCCCGCCCCCACGAGCGTGTGCAACTCGTCGATGAACAGGATGATCTGGCCGGAGGCGGCTTCGATCTCTTTCAGCAGCGCCTTCAGGCGGTCTTCGAACTCCCCGCGGTACTTGGTGCCGGCGATCAGGGCCCCGAGGTCGAGCGATACAACCTTCTTGTCCTTGAGCGATTCCGGTACGTCACCCTGGGCGATGCGCTGGGCGAGGCCTTCCGCGATCGCCGTCTTGCCGACGCCGGCTTCCCCGATCAGCACCGGGTTGTTCTTCGTCCGGCGCGAGAGGACCTGGATGACCCGTCGAATCTCCTCCTCTCGACCGATGACGGGGTCCAACTTCCCTTGCCGGGCCAGCGCGGTCAGGTCACGGGTGTACTTCTCGATCACCTGGAACTTCGACTCCGGGTTGGCATCTGTCACGCGGCTGGCGCCTCGAACCTGGGCCAGCGCCTGCAGAATCTTTTCCCGGGTGGCGCCGGCACGCGCCAAAAGGCGCCCAGCCTCACCGGTGGCTTCGTTCGCGATCGCCAGTAGGAGATGCTCGGTCGATAGGTACTCGTCCTTGAGGCGCTCCATCTCCGTCCAGGCGGCATCGAGCAGTCGTTTGAAGCGCGATCCCACGTAGGTCTCCGCGCCATAAACCTTGGGTAGTCGGTCGAGCTGTTCCTTCAGGTCCCTGGTCAGCCCCGATGGATCGGCACCTACCCGTTGTATAAGCGGCGCAATCGTGCCCTCCTGCTGTTGCAGCAAGGCTAGGAGCAGGTGCTCGGGGAGGATCTCCTGCTGCTGCGCCCCCTGGGCAAGCGCCTGGGCCTGCTGGATTGCCTCCTGGGATTTCTCGGTGAGTCGGTCAGAGCGGAACGGCATGGTCAAGATGTACCCGACAGAGAATGATGCCTAAACTTGCGCCAGCATGACACACTCTGCTTGAGTTGTGGCGGAGGTAATGACGATGCAAATGAACTCCACGACACCAGACTGGCTCGACCGCTGGGATGCCGTCCGCCGCCGCCTGCCGGCCATCAATCCCGTGATCATGGGCCATCCCCTACACGCCGTCATGACCGACATGCCGGCCGCGCTGATCCCTGCCGGCTTCACGTTCTCGCTTCTCGGCCAGCTGACCGGCCGGCGCGAGCTCACAGCGGCGGGCTACCTGAATTCGGTCGCCGGCGTGGCCCTGGCGATCCCGACAGCCATGCTGGGTGTGGCGGACTACCTCCAGATGGAGGCCCGAGACCCGGCCCAGAAGACCGGGTTTGTGCACGGCATCCTCAACGCCGCGGCGCTGGGGCTCGGCATTGCGTCGCTCGCCGGACGAAGCCTCAAGCGACCGGGCTCGCGGCGCGGCTTGTGGCTGGGCGGCCTGTCTACCGGTGTTCTATTCGCCAGCGCCTATCTCGGCGGTGACCTTGTCTTTCACCGCGGCTGGCGCGTGAAGCCAATGGAACGGGAGGAAATCGAACACCACGGCGTGCCCGAGTCCGTGCATGAGGAGGACTTCGTCCTTCGCGGCTCGGCACCCCGAGCCTCGATCAGTTTGCCGAAAAACTAGCGCATGGGTGCGGTGGTTGGTCGCCGCGCCAGGCGGCGCGGCGACCGACATTGTCTTAGACCTCTTTGAAGTCGGCGTCGACGACGTCGCCCTCGGGAGCCTTCCCGGCGGCGGCGCCAGCGCCATCCGTGCCGGTCGCCGACTGGGCGCCCTGCGCCTGGCGGTAAACCTGCTCGCCGATCTTCTGCATCGACTGGGTCAGCTCTTCACTTGTGGACTTCATCCGCTCGGTGTCGTTATCCTTGATCGCCTGCCTGACCGGCTCGATCTTGCCCTCGACTTCCGAGCGCAGCGCAGGATCGATCTTGTCCGCATTGTCCTTGAGGACCTTCTCCGCCTGGTAGACGAGGCTGTCGGCCTGGTTGCGGGCCTCCACTTCCTCGCGCCGTTTGCGGTCCTCCGCCGCGTTGGCCTCGGCGTCCTTGACCATGCGCTGGACTTCGTCCTTGTTGAGCGTGGTCGAGGCCGTAATCGTGACCTTCTGCTCTTTGCCGGTTCCCAGGTCCTTGGCTCGGACATTCAGGATGCCGTTGGCGTCGATATCGAAGGCGACCTCGATCTGCGGCATTCCGCGCGGCGCGGGCGGAATGCCGTCCAGGTGGAACTTCCCGAGTGTCTTGTTCGCCGACGCCATGTCCCGCTCGCCCTGGAGCACATGGATCTCGACCGACGGCTGGCTGTCCGAGGCCGTCGAGAAGACCTGGCTCTTCGAGCTCGGGATCGTCGTGTTGCGCTCGATCAACTTCGTCATAACGCCGCCGAGCGTCTCGATCCCCAGGGAAAGTGGCGTGACGTCGAGCAGCAGCACGTCCTTGACTTCGCCCTTGAGGACCCCCGCCTGGATCGCGGCGCCGATCGCGACGACTTCGTCCGGGTTGACACCGCGGTGCGGCTCCTTCCCGTTCGTGAGCTTCTTCACCAGCTCCTGGATCACCGGCATGCGGGTTGAGCCACCAACAAGGATGACCTCGTTGAGCTCAGCCGGTGCGAGTGCCGCATCCTTGAGTGCGCTGTGGAACGGAGGCACGCACCGCTCCGTCAGATCAGCCGTCAGTTGCTCGAACTTGGCGCGCGTGATCTTCATATCGAGATGCTTCGGGCCGTTCTGGTCGGCCGTGATGAAGGGGAGGTTGATGTCGGTCTCCATCCGGCTGGAGAGTTCGATCTTGGCCTTTTCGGCGGCTTCGGTCAGCCGCTGGAGCGCCTGGCGATCGCCACGCAGATCGATTCCCTGCTCCCGCTTGAACTCGTCAGCGATGTGATCGACGAGGCGGCGGTCATAGTCGTCGCCACCGAGGTGCGTATCGCCGTTTGTCGCCTTGACCTCGAAGACTCCCTCACCGACCTCGAGCGCTGAAACGTCGTACGTCCCACCCCCCAGGTCGAAGACCAGGATCTTCTCGTTTTCCTTCTTGTCAAGGCCGTAGGCAAGCGAGGCGGCGGTCGGCTCGTTGATAATGCGGATGACGTTGAGCCCCGCGATCTGGCCGGCGTTCTTGGTCGCCTGGCGCTGCGAGTCGTTGAAGTAAGCGGGCACGGTAATGACCGCGTCGGTCACCTTTTCGCCAAGGTAGGCTTCGGCGTCGGTCTTGAGCTTCTGGAGGATCATCGCGGAGATCTGCTCCGGCGTGTAGCGCTGGCCCTGGATCTCCACCTCGACCCGGCCATCTTTGCCGGGGACGGTTCGGTAGGGCATCATCTTTCGCTCCTGGTCCACCTCGTTGTAATTGCGGCCCATGAAGCGCTTGATAGAAAACACCGTGTTCTCCGGGTTGACGGCGGCCTGGTGCCGCGCTAGCTGGCCGACGAGACGCTCACCAGACCTGGTGAAGGCGACCACGGACGGTGTGGTGCGACCGCCTTCGGCATTCGGGATAACAACCGGCTCGCCACCTTCCATGACGGCGACCACAGAGTTTGTGGTTCCTAAGTCGATTCCAACGGTCTTTCCCATCTCATTCTCCTTGAATTTTCGACCGCCCCCGTTACCGTGCGGGATCCGGAAGGCTGCGCCGTATATACCCCTGCGATTTGGGCCCTAAACGATCGCTTCGCGAAGTGCAGCCCCGCGTAGAATACCCTCCGGGCATGCGAACCGTTATCGTCGGATGCGGACGGGTCGGCGCGAGCCTGGCCAGGCAGTTGAGCGAAGAGGGGGACGTGGTGACGGTCGTCGACTCGAGCGAGTCCGCCTTCAACCGCCTGGGCGAGGATTTCACCGGGGAAATGATCTTCGGCACCGCGGTCGACGAGGACGTATTGCGCCGGGCGGGCACCGAGAACGCTGACGCCTTCGTCGCGGTCACCAACGCCGACACGACCAATATCATGGCCGCCCAACTGGCGCAGCACCTCTTCAGCGTCAAGAAGGTGATCTGCCGGATCTACGACCCGGCTCGCGCCGACGTCTACAAGGAACTCGGGCTTGAAACAATCTGCCCCACCACCATCGGGGCAGAGAAGGTGGAGCGCTTCTTCAAGCGCTAGATGACACCCCACCGATTTACGCAGGGGGTCGGGATCCTTGCCCTGCTGCTTGGCCTGGTCATCCTCGTCCGTGATGCGGTCGAGGTGCATTCCATCCCCTACGGCATCGCCGGGATTGGGTTGCTGGCCTTTGGCGCCTGGCGACTCCAGGCGGCGGCCCGGCTACGCCCATGAACCTCGTCCTGAACCCGCTGGGGATCACGCTGGCGGTTGGCTTCACGGTCGGCCTGGCCGGAACGCTGGGATGGATGCTGCGGGTACCGCCGCCGGCGCCGCGCGGCGCGACGAGCACGGTCCGCTCGGTCCAATCGATCCGCAAGGTGCTCGTGCCCATCATCGATCTGGGCGCCTCGGTCCGCGCCGTCGAGCTGGCCGCTCGCCTCAACCAGGGGCACAAAGCCGAGATGGTGATCGTCTATGTCCACGAGATCCCGCTCCAGGCACCGCTGGCGATGCCCGAACGGGATCCCAGGATCCAGCGCGCGCTCGACGCCGCCGCCTTCATCGCCATGCAGCACGCGATCGCCCCTCGAACCAAGGTCAACGTGGCGCGACAGGCCGGCCACCGGATCGTGGAGATTGCCCGGGAAGAGGGCGTGGACCTCATCGTCATGGGCATCAGCCACCTCAATCGGCCGAACGAGGGAACGCTCGGGCGTATCGCCGAACACGTGATGCGCAACGCTCCGTGTGAGGTCGTTGTCGATCGCGTCCCGGCTCAGAAAGTTTCACTGATCCCCACCGGGAGCGGCTGAGTTCTAGCTGGCGAGCTTGTTGTCGAGACGCTCGCCATAGGGGAGGCCGAGCGTCGCCCTGATTTCAAGGCTGAGCCGCGCCAGGATCACCCTGGACTTGAGGAAGTAGCGCTGCACATTGGGGGCGTTATGCCACCAGAGGTTGTCCTCCGGTCCGGCGTTGCTGAGGATCCAGATCGGGATCGCTCCGGCCGCCGGGTCGGGTGCCCAGGTCTCGATCAAATCGCGGCCGCTGCCATCCGGCAGCCGGAGATCGATAAGGATCAGGGCCGGGACGCGGGTGCGAACGAACCGGTCGGCATCGGCGCCGGTGCGCACGTGCTCGAGCGGAATCCCGTCCTTTCGAAGCTGCTCCAGGTAGATATCCGCAATCGCCTGGTCGTCTTCGATCAGGAGAACCCGCCGCTCTCGTGCCACACCGCGACATTAGGTCGGGAAGGTTGCGGGAAGCCTTGCAGCCCAGTTGGGCGTCAGCGCGTTTCCATCGTTCGTTTCGCGGTGCGATAGGCATCGAACGCGCAATACGCCCAGAGGCCCAGGCCCCCCATGTCGAGGGGTATTCCCGCAACCAACCCGATGCCGGTCAGATCCAGCTCTGTGCCGATAACGAGCGGTGCCACGATCGCGACGAAAAAGCCGAGGCCACGTAACGGCGCGCGCGCGTACCAGTGACCGAGGCCGGGGACGATCGACAGCCGGGCGGCCCGGCCCGGGTTGAGCGGCGGGCCGGCAGTGGGACGCTCTGAAGGGTGGATCACCTCACCTGCGACCGGCTGGGCCCGTAATTGCGTGCCGCACGCCGGGCAGAAGGCAGCGCCCGGCTCGGCCGGTCGGTGACATCGCGGACAGGTCTCCACTGAAGCCCAGCCTACTAGCATTATCGGGGTGCCCGGCGCTGAATCCGTGTCGTCGCCTCAGGGCGGAAAGCGTCGCCGCCTGGCGGACGCGATCGCCGAAAACATCGGCGATGGCCAGAGCGTCGCGCTCGGAGTGGCGCTCGAGTCGGGGATTCCCTTTGCCGCGGTTCACGAGATCATCCGCCAGCGGCGAACCAATCTGACGCTAATCGGTCCCATCTCCGACATGGCCTTCGACCAGTTGATCGGGGCAGGAAGCGTGGCGAAGGTGATTGCCGCCTGGGTCGGCAACGTCGCCGCCGGATCCGGGTACGCCTTCCGGCGCGCCGTCGAGGACGGCCTCCCAGGTCCGCTCGAGGTCGAGGACCACTCGAACTTCACCGTCGGGCTGGCTCTGAAGGCCGCCGCCATGGGGCTTCCCTACCTGCCAACCTACACGGGAATCGGCGGCGACATCGTGAAAGGCCACCCACGAATCCGGCCGATTACCGATGCTTTCGGCGGTCCGGCTCTGCTCGCCGTCGGCGCGCTGCGGCCCGACGTCGCGATCATCCATGCGCAGCGGGCCGACGAGGACGGGAATGCGCACCTCTGGGGCAACCTCGGGCTGGCGGTCGAGGCCGCCTACGCAGCACGCCGGACGATCGTGACCTGTGAGGAGATCGTGCCCCGCGAGGTCATTCGCAGCGATCCGAACCGCACCCAAATTCCCGGATTCCTGGTCAGTGCGGTCGTGGAGGAGCCCGGTGGCGCGCTGCCGGCGTCGGTCCAAGGGTACTGGCGGCGGGATCCGGGCCCGTTCCTCGACTATCACCGCGTTTCCCGATCGGTCGAAGGCCTCGAGGCCTGGCTGGCTGATTGGGTGTTGGGGGTGCCCGATCGTGCTGCGTACCTCCGGAAGCTCGGCGAGGCGACGATCAACCGCGTGCGCGTCCACGAACGGCGGCTCGCGGCGCCGGCGAACTTCGCGCCGTGACCCAGCCATACACCCGCCGCGAGCTGATGGTGGTCGCCGCCGGACGCGAGATCCGCGACGGCGAGGTCGTTTTTGTCGGTATGCGCCTTCCCTTGCTCGGCTTCGGGCTGGCGAAGGCGACGCACGCACCGAAGGCGGTCGGCCTCTTCGAGAACGGCGTGATCCGTGACCGGCCTGCTGAGGCGTTTCTGTACACGATGGGAGATCCGCCGAACATTGCGGGAGCGGTCGCCTGTCTCGGCCTCATTGATGTCATGAGCCTCCTGCAACAGGGCCGCGTGGACGTGGGCTTCCTGGGCGGAGCCGAGATCGACCCCCTGGGGAACCTCAACACCACGCGGGCCGCGCCCGCCGGACGGACGGTGCGGCTGCCGGGAAGTGGGGGCGCCGGGGACATCGCCTCGCTGGCCGGCCGGACGGTCCTGATCATGGAGCACGAGCCGCGGCGCTTCAAGGACCATGTCGCCTACATCACCTCACCGGGCCACCATGCCGGCCGGCTACGGGGTGGACCGGCGTCGTTGATCACGACGCTTGGCGTCTTCGACCTGCGCAACGGCCACTTCCGCGCGACCTCGCTGCATCCCGGCGTGACGGCCGAGACGGTCACAGCGGCCACCGGGTTTTCCGTCGAGATTCCGGCCGATGTTCCAACCACCACAGCGCCGGATGCCGCCGAGCTGGCGTACATCCGTCACGCCGATCCCGATGGCTTCTGGACCGGCGATACGATGAGGTCCGGATGAGTCCGGCGGCGGCGATGTGGATGCCCTCCGACGAGCAGGTGAGGTCGAGCCGGCTCTGGCAATTTCTGCGGACCCACAACTGCCAGGGATACGCCGACCTTTGCGAGCGGGCGGCACGCGATCCCCGCTGGTTCTGGGACGCCATGGTCAAGGACCTCGGCATCGTCTTCACGCGACCCTACGACGATGTCATGGATACGTCGGCGGGCACGCCCTTCACCCGGTGGTTTGTCGGGGGACAGCTGAACGCCTACGACTCTGCCGTGGTGCGGCACCGGCGGGCCAGCCCGGCATCGCTTGCCCTCATCGCCGAGGTCGAGGGTGGCGCGGTGCGGCAGCTCACCTATGCCGAACTCGAGCAGGCGGTGGAGCGGGCGGCGGCCGGCCTTCGGACGCTCGGCGTCGGGCGAGGAACCGCGGTCGGCCTCTACCTCCCCCTGGTGCTCGAGAATGCGGTCGCGCTGCTCGCCTGTGCCAAACTCGGCGCGGTCGCCGTCCCCCTCTTCTCCGGTTTCGGCGCGGAGGCCATCCGCCAGCGTCTCGCCGACGCGGGCGCTACGGTCCTGGTCACCGCGGACGGGGCGGTGCGCCGTGACCGGCCGGTTCCGATGAAGGCCACCGCGGACCAGGCGGCCGGCGCGCTCCCCACCCTCCAACATGTCGTGGTCGTCTCCTGTGCCGGGATCGTCGTGCCCATGACCAGAGGCCGCGATCGCCATTGGGACGACCTCCTGGCCGCCTCGCATCCCACGGTCCCGACCGAGGCGATGTCGCCCGATGAGCCCCTCCTCCTGCTTTACACCTCGGGCACGACCGGGCGGCCCAAGGGGACCATCCATGGTCACGCCGGGTTGCCGATCAAAGGCGCCCAGGACTGGGCCTACGGCATGGACGTGCATCGGGGCGACCGCATGATGTGGGTCACCGACATGGGCTGGGTGATGGGTCCGCTCCTCGTCTTCGGGACCCTGATGCTCGGCGGGACCGCGGTCATGTACGACGGCGCCGCCGACTATCCGGACGCCGGCCGGATCTGGGCGGTGGCGGCGCGCCACGACGTCACCCACCTCGGCATCTCCCCCACGCTCGTCCGAACCCTGATGCCGGCCGGGGAGGCGGTCGCCCGCCGCGCGCTCCCGCGCCTTCGGCTCTTCGCCTCGACCGGCGAGCCGTGGACGCCCGAGGCCTGGACGTGGCTGTTCGAGGTCGTCGGTGGAGGCCGCCTGCCCATCGTCAACTACTCGGGCGGGACCGAGTGCGGCGGCGGCTTGCTCTGCGGCAACGTCCTGACCCCCTGCCGGCCGGGAAGCTTCGCCGGTCCAATCCCCGGCGTCGACGCCGCCGTCTACAACGACGCGGGGCAACCCGTTCGGGGCGAAGTCGGAGAACTGGTCGTCCGCCAGCCCTATCTCGGGATGACGCTCGGATTCTGGCACGATCCCGGCCGGTACCTCGAGACCTACTGGTCCCGCTGGCCCAACGTCTGGGTGCACGGCGACTGGGCCTTGATCGACGCCGACGGCCTCTGGTTCATCCTCGGCCGCTCCGATGACACCATCAAAGTTGCGGGCAAGCGCGTGGGGCCGGCTGAAGTCGAAGCTGCTGCCCTCGAAGGGCCAGACGTGGTCGAGGCGGCGGCGGTCGGGGTGCCGGACCCGATCAAGGGCCAGGTGGTGGTGGTCTTCGTGGTGGTCCAGCCCGGGGTGGCCACGGGGCCGATCCCGGCGGAGGTGTCACGGCGCGTGGAGCGGTCCCTCGGCAAGCCGTTTCGGCCGGCCGGAGTGTACGTCATTCCCCGGCTACCAAAGACGCGCAATGGGAAAATCCTGCGCCGCGTGATCCGGAACGTCTTCCTTGGGAGTGCCCCAGGCGACCTCTCCTCACTCGACGATCCGGCCAGCCTGGAGCCGATCCGGAGCCTGGCGACGGCGCGGCCGGCTAGAGCCGACTAGGTCAACTCCGGAAATACTCCCGCATGGCGCTCGTCCCCGGATTCCCCGCCGCGCCCAGGTGGCTGAGATGCCAGGCATCCTCGATCGTCCGAAGGAGGCTGTAATGGTTCTCGGCGACGCCCGACCGGTAGCCGGGAATTGCCATGGGCGAGATCACGAGGGTGGCTACCCGACCGCCCCAGGCGTCGCCGCAGCATCCTGCGCCGGAGGCACCCTCGTCCCAGGTGATGAACAGGACCCCACCATTTCGGAAGGCAGGGGATCCGGTGATCGCGGGCACGACGCTGCGAAGCCAGGCATCTCCGGTACTGACCGGGCAATCGTGCATGTCGTTGCACATGTTGGGCGTGATGAAGACATAGTTCGGCACCTGCCCGGTACGAAGGTCGGTCCAGAATCGCGTGAACGGAACCACGTGAGCGGCACAGCGGGCGGCATCGGTTCGGATGTCGTTGTAGTACATGAACGGGTCGTGCTTCATCGCGTAGGCTCCCGACCATGCGCCGGCGAAGCAGGGCGCCGGCATATCCTCCATGTACGCGCGCCACGACCGGCCACTGGCCTCCACCTGGTCGGCAATGTTCACCGCGGTTACGTAGCAGGTGGTGCAGTCGCTCGCGATCCCGAAGGTGCTCCCGGCGGTGAGGGCCAGGTAGTTCGGCAGGCTGGGGTGAGAGGCGCCATAGTAGTTCGTCGCCAGGCCATAGCGACCGGCCAATCCGTTGATGTAGGGCGCGGCCGGACTACCGATGATGCTGGTCGACTCCTCGTTCTCCATCACGATCGTGAACACGTGCGAGAAGGCGGGGAGAGCAGCAGCCTGGGCCGATCCGGCATTACCCGATGGGGCGGTCGGGGCGGGCGCCGTCGGGCGGGTGGGCGCCGGCGAACCCGGCCGGGGGGGAGCGACGGTGGTTGGCGCCGCCGATGCCGGTGGGACCAATCGGAGGTGGTGGCCGGCGACCGGGCCTTCGCGATCCGAACTGCCGAGCGCCACCGATGGCGGCGGGCCGGGCCGCCCGCCAAGCAGCAGGAGGGCGGGCGCAGCGAGGACGAGGCCGGTCGCGACGAGCAGCATCCCGGGGCGCGAGAGGCGAAAGGTCATGTTTGGGATTGACGTGCGCGAGGGACGCGACCCTGCGCTTTGGACGTAGCGTGATGCTACGCAGGTGAATCCATTCGGTCGGCCGGTACGTTGTACTGGGTAGAGGAAATGTCGATGAAACCCCTTAGCGCCGAGATGGCCGCGCGGGCCTGGGAATTCGCGCAGGGCCTCGAGTTGGAGGAATACCGGAAGCTGCAGCAGCAGGTGCGGACCGCCTGGCCCGCCACCGCGAAGCTGGACCGGCTCGACTTCGACCGGGCCTTCCTCGCCTTTATCGCCGAGCGCTGCCTGGACCGGGCCGCCTGACGGTAGTCCACCGCTATACGCTGCTCCGCCCCCGGGCGCAAGCCCGCCTGAATTCAGGCGTTACTCGCGGCAGGCCACCAGATGTCACTGAATGACGGGCTGGCGCTGATCCGCCGGCATGACTTCGAAGGCGCTCTGCCCTTGCTCGCCGCCGAGGTGCGGCAACGGCCTGACGATGCCTATGCCGCCTATTACCTCGCCTACGCCTTCGTCGGCGCCCAGGACCCCCAGCCGGCGGCAACCCTGCTGAAACGGATCCTGGAGGCTCATCCCGACTTCTCCGAGGCGCGCACGCTGCTCGGCCTGGCCAGGATCCGGACCTCGGACTTCGCGGGCGCGAGCGCGGAATACGACGCCGTGCTAGCCAAGGATCCGAAGAATGCGGCCGCCCTGCTCGGTCTCGGCATGATTTACTACTGGCGCCGCGAAACGGCCGCCGCCGAGGACTACCTCGACCGGGCGCTCCGGGCCGACCCGAGCGCCCGCGACGCGATGGTTTTCAAGGCCGACCTTCGCTTCGGAAACGGTGACTTGAACGGCGCGATCGCGCTGCTCCAGGACGCCAGGCGGACCCGGCGCCCCGGTCTGGCAGAGGTATCCGACCCGGAGATCGCCGATCGGTTGATCCGCTACGAAACCGCGCGGCAGCCGCTTCGCCGTGCCCGTGGTGGTCTGCCCCCAATACCCGGGTGGGTGCTGGGGGTCGTCGGCGCCACGCTGGTGCTGACCCTGCTGGCCGGTGCCGGGCTGCCGGGCGCCTGGACCGGACTCAGCCACTACCAGGCCGGCAAGCTGCGGCTGCTGGGCAACGACTACGCCGGCTGTGCCAGCGAGATGGAGCATGCCGTCGAGGCGGTGCCGGACTCGCCCAAAGCCTGGGCCTACGAGGGCTACTGCTACCTGCTCGACCACGACAACAAGGCTGGCCTCTCCGCCTGGTACACGGCGCGGAGTTACGATCCGGGCATAACGCTCGACACCCCCAGCGACCAGCTGGCCATGCTCGCCAAGGTGAAGGTCGCGAACCTCCCGCCGAAGGTGACCGCCAAATGAGCGGCGCCCTCGATCCGATTCAGGAGGAGCTGCCCTTTGAGACCGCGGCCACCCCGCCGGCTCCGGTGAAGCCTGTCGATGCGGCTGACCTGCCCCCCTCGATCTACGAGCAGGCATGGCAGAGGCTCCGCACCCTGCCGTGGCAGCGCTGGCGCAACCAGGCTACGCCCGTGGTCCGCTCCGGTGTGCAGCAGCTCGGCTCGGGCGTCCAGCAACTGGGGACGGTCGCGCAAGCGGCGGTGACCCGCGGCACACCGTACACGGTCAGGCTGGCGCGTGCCACGGTGAAGGTCGCCCTGATCCGGGCCTTCCCGCTGCTGATCGCGCGCAGCATCCATCTGTTCGGATTCCCGGCAGTCGTCCTGCGCACGGCCCTGCAATCCACCATCGCCTACCGTCTCGGCCTGGCCGTCGATGAGGTGACCTACTTTCGAGTTGACGATCCCGCCGGCTACACCGTTTACGAGGCGCCCGCCCGCCTGTCAAGCGCGCTGGCGATCGCGTACGTGCCGGCACTCGTCCTGTTCGTCCTGGCCGTCATCTGCCTGACGCCGGCACTGACCCCCCGTGCCGTGCTCCATCTGCCCGTTACCTGGGTCACCTGGGTGCAGGTCTGGCTCGGGCTCGCCTTTGCGGCGCATGCGCTCCCGGCCTACGAGGAGGCCGGGCCGGTGGCCGAGCAGGCCCGCGTCGGGGTCACGCAAGCCGACCCCGTGGCTGTGTTCTGGATCATCCCGGCACAGGCGGTTGCACTCATCACCCGACTCGGGGGCATTCTTCCGGCGGCAATCGGGGTTGTCCTCACCTGGTGGCTCGCCGGCGCGATTCTGCACTAACGCGGCCGCGTCAGAAAATTCCTGTACGCTGTCATTTACGTGATCCGCCGACGTTCGCTTCTCACGCTGGCTGTTGGGCTTGGCGTGTTGATCTTGGCGGGATGCGGGACAGCCGACCAGGCCACACTCCAAGCGAGCCCATCAGCGGGCGGCTGTACAGATGGCCGGGCCTACCAGCACGCGACCCTGGGCTACAAGCTGTGCTTTCCCAACGGATGGGCGACGCGCGACTACACGGCTGAGCCCGGTTCTGGCGGCGCCCTGAGCGTGGTCGCCTTCGGTCCTCCCACCGCGGTCCCCACCCACGTGCCGAGCCAGGAGGGATTTGCGCCGCCGGTCGAAATCCGGGTGGTGGCGGGCGCCAAAGGATCGGTTGAATCGAGCCTCACGCAGACGAACCAGGTGACCCAGAGCCGGGTGGCCGGGGTCGCCGCCGACAAAATCGAGGTCACCGAATCAGGGCCGGCCGCGGGCGCGATCTACATCGTCGTCGAGCACCAGGGCAATACCTACGTGATCCAAAAAGGCCCGGGGTCGACCTACGCCAGCGAGTTCCAGAAGATCCTGGACTCGTTCACGTTCTCGAACGCCACGGGCTAGGGCACGTCGGCCCCAGCTGGGGCTCCGGCCGGCTGGTGGAGGCGGCGAGAATCGAACTCGCGTCCGAAGCAGCGTCCCGCAAGACATCTACGAGCGTAGTCCCGGATTTCATCTCGCCGCAACGGCTCCCTTGAGACCGGATCCGCTACGGCCAGTCGCGGTGGAAAGTCCCCCCGGCGGCCGCGACGCCCGCCGGAAGCGATTCAGCTGATTTTCCGCCGGTGACCGCTCCTGCTGACCCAGAACGGACCGGCGCCGGGGCGAACCCCGGGTGACTTAGCTACTTACGCAGCGTAAGCCAGTTCGCGATTGGCGTTTATAGCCTTGCCGCTTTTACGTGCTCGGCGACACGGCTCGCCATCTTGCAGACCACTAC
>JALZAV010000047.1 GCA_030948145.1 Candidatus Dormiibacterota bacterium | reverse complement strand
CCATCAGCGGGATATTCATGGGAATCGTCGCGCTCACAACGATGGGAGTGATCGCCGAGCATTTCAATTCGCTCATCGGGGGAGGCGTTTCCTAGTCCACAACCAGATCAGCACAGAACTGACGAACCAGCAGATCTTCTTCCCGGCTGCGGGAAGCCCGGGCCTGCCGGCGATCGAGATGGCTGACCTGCAGCAATACGGCGGTAAGCAGGTCGTAAACGGCGACATGGCCAAGGCTTACGCCAATGGGTTCATCGGCCGGCATCGGACCAGCGTTGCCGGTGGACAGACCTACTCACAGATGAGCGCAAAGGCTATGGCGAATCCGACCGATGCCAAGATCGCCGGCCAAGTCGCCACCCTCTTTAAGGGCGAGACGCTGCGCGGGCTGTTGCTGAACGCCTACGGCTGGTGGACGATCGGGACCTACGCCCTTTACGCAACAATCGGCCTGGCTCTCACGGCGTTCGCAGTCTTCCAAGCGCTTCTTTTCCAGGTCTTCCTGGTCGTCCGCGAATCGCGGAAGGTCAGGGTGCCGGCATTCGCGACCAGGCCGCAGCCCGTAACCGCCTGACCGACCGGTCTCGACTTCTAAGGGGCGGGTTCGGGACCCGCCCCTTTTCTTGCCTTAGGCTGGTTCACAGTGGCAACAATGACTGCCCCGGACGTCACGGAGCTGATCGGTTGGCTGGAGCGTAATGGGATCGACGTCTGGCTCAATGGGGGCTGGGGGGTTGACGCGCTCTTAGGTCACCAAACGCGTGAGCATGCGGATCTGGACATCACGATTTCAGCGAAAGACCGAGAGGCCTACACGGCGGCGATGCATGCCCTGGGCTTCGGCACTTACCGGATCGACAACGACTTTAATTGGGTGTTGATTGACGCCAGGGGACGACTTGTCGATGTGCATCTCGTCGATTTCAGCGAAACGGTGATAGATGATGCCGGCAACGAGATGTATGGCGCTGCAGGCTTGCCGTTCGAGGTCGGTTCGCTCGAAGGTGGAGGCACGATCGCTGGAAAGACAGTGAAGTGCGAAACGGCGGAGTTCCAGGTCAGGGGTCACGCGACGTATACCCCCGATGCCACGGATTATGAGGACGTGGTGGCTCTATGCGAGGCATTCGGACTTGAAATTCCCAGCCTTTTCAAGGACCTGGGTTTTCACAAGCCGGAGACAAGGATCTAGTCGGTCATATCCGCAGAACCAGCCGCGGGGTGTGCGAAGTCTGTTCGCACGATGAGGTCGAAGGATTCGGGCGGTCGCACCTTTCTGAAATAGTAGTTTTCGGCCTCGTCCCAACGGCTGTGCCAGTCGGCCTCATCGTCGCCCTCCCGCCGGTCGTGCCGTTGACGCCGCACGGAAGCCGAAGCGTCGACCAGGACGCAGAGATCGATCAGGTCAGCAAGCTCCGGCCGGCAGGAATAAATGCCATCAACGACGATCACCCTGGTCGGTGCGCGGGTCACGACCTCGTCGGCTAGCCCCGATCCCGTCGTGTAGTCATAAGACTCGAAGTCGAAAGGATGCCAGGATGCCTGCTGGCCTCGGCGGAGTGGCTCCAACGCCTCACGCCGTAGCCGTCGCCAGTTGATAGCGAGGGCAGCCTTCTCGGCAGCCGTGTATGCGTCCCATTCAGCACCAGTCACGTGCGAGGAGAAGAAATCGTCTGTCGCCACCACGCTCCCCCCTAACTCTGCGGCGACCAGGGCGGCAACGGTTGATTTGCCCGCACCGGTCCCTCCGTCAAGCGCTACCAGGAAGGGACCATGGTGCCCTTCCATCTTGTGGCGGGTAGTGGCGATGACCTGCTCAGCTGCGGCTGCGACATCTGGCGGAGTCACGTCCGCTTAGAAAGCCCAATAGCCGCGGGAGAAGGCGAGGCTGAATACAATCAGGCCGGCAAATGACAGCGCCATCGCGATGCCCTGGACCCACTGGTTGCGGACGCGGCCGGCGAGCAGAAAAAGCGGATAGAGGCTGAGCAGGTAGCGCGGGATGCTGAGCCAGAAGGGAAGGAAGGTGACCATCGCTGTGACGGCGGCGGCGTAGGCGGCATCGCCCGGCCGTAAACGGATCACGCTCAGCGCCGTCACGACGTAGGCGGCGATCCCGCCGACGATTTCGCCGGCGCCCACGGTCAATCGTTCCCAGGGGACCCGCCAGAAGAGGCCCTGCACCGCCGCCGTCAGACCCGTCCAGGGTGGGGCCAGGCGATGCGACCAGTGCAGCCGTTGCACGGCGACGAATGCGAAGGGGTCGTGCAGCACCACCAAATTCGTCAGCAGATAGACGAGAAAGCCTGCGCCGACGAGTGCGGGGGCGACCACAACCTCGCGCAGCCGCTTCCACGCGTGCCTTGCGGCATAGAGGTCGAGCAGCAGCAGCGGGAGCAAAGCCAGGCCGGTGATCCGCGTGGAGGCGGCCAGCCCGCCCAACGCCCCCGCCAGCAGCCAACGCTTGCGTCGCGTGGCCAGCACGGCGCCAAACGCGAGCGCGCAGAAGAAAGCCTCCGTGTAGCCGACGAGCAGGAAGTAGGCGGTCGGAAAGACGGTGAAGAGCGCCGCAGACCGCCAGGCCGGACGGTCACCGATTTGATCGCGGGCGACCTCGAAGAGCAGGATGGTGGCAACCAATCCCGCGATATTGCTGACGAGCAGGGCGGCCAGCCGCGCCGGCAGGCCGGTGGCGGCCACCACCGAGATGACGGCCGGGTAGAGCGGGAAGAACGCGATCAGGTTGCGCGCGTCGCCGCTCGTCGCGTAGCCGTTGACGCTCAAATAGATGTAGTGCTCGGCATCCCACCGGTCCCAGGCCTGGCCGAGGGCGGTCAGCGGATCCGGGCTGGCGCCGAATTCGATCAGCGTGATCGTCACGATCAGGGCCTTGACGAGGAGCGCCAGGCCGAGCAGCGTCCACCACGGCCGGTGCCGTGCGGAGCCGGGCAGCCACGCGATCAGGCTTCGGGTAGGATCGCGACGTGGTGAGCGCTCGGCTGCCTGACTGATTGACCTCAGCAAGCTGGCTTCCCGTTTTCCGTGCCATCGCGTCGGAAATCCGCACCGCGATGCAGCCACTCGCCGGGACTGCCCGCGGGCGCACCGTCGTGGGCCAGGGCGCCGGCGGCGACGGAACCATCTATATGGACCAGCTGGCCGAGGAGATCGCGGTGCGCCACCTGGAGCAAGCCTATCGCAGCGGTGCTCGATTTCAGCTCGTCTCGGAGGAGCTGGGGGAGCGGGCCTTTGGCGGGTCGGAGGTGGTCCTGGTCGATCCGCTCGACGGCAGCTTCAACGCCAAGCAGGGCCTCCCGTACTATGCCGTCGTGCTGGCCGCAGGCCTCGGAGACCGGTTGAGGGACGTGCAGCTCGGCTACATCCTCAACCTGGTGACCGGTGACGAGTTCTATGCGCAGGCCGGCGGCGGCGCCTTCCGGAACGGACAACCGCTGGAGCCGGATGCAACCCCATACGATGGACGTGGCTTCGCCGTGGTCTCGGTGGACGCCCCGACCGGCGTCGACGCCCGCGGCCCGGCCGCGCCGATCCTGGCGCGGGCGGAGAAGACCCGCCAGATGGGATCGGCGGCGCTGAACATGTGCCATACCGCGACCGGCGGCATCACCCTGCAGGTGACGCCCGCCCCGGTTCGTGCCTTTGACCTTGCCGGCCCGCTCCTGATCTTGCGCGAGTGCGGCGGCGTCGCCACGACCTTCGAGGGCGCGCCGCTCGATGACGTTTCCTGCCGCCTCGACTCGCGCACGACGCTGCTCGCCTCCGGCTCCCGGCCGGCGCACCGGCGCGCGCTCGAGTTGATGCGGGAGGCCGGCTGATGCTCGAGCCCGGACAGACCGTCTTCCTGATCCTCTCCTTCGAAGGCCCCGACGTGTACTCGCAGGCTGGCGGCCTGGGGGTTCGGGTCAAGGAACTGTCGCGGGCGCTCGCCGAGCGCGGCTACGAGACGCACCTCTTCTTCGTCGGCGATCCGGCGCTACCAGCCAACGAAGAGCTTTTCGACGGGCGCCTTCACCTGCACCGCTGGAGCCAGTGGATCAGCCGCTTCTACCCGATGGGTGTCTACAGCGGCGAGGACGACAAGGTCGCGGACCTGAACCGCAGCCTGCCCGATGCACTGGTCAGCGATTTCATCAAGCCGGCGGTCGAACGCGGAAGCCAGGTCGTGGTGATCGGTGAAGAGTGGCATCTCGCCCATGCCATGACGCTGATTTCCGACGCGCTCTATTTCGCGGGCCTGCGGGAGCGGTGCCTGCTCCTGTGGAATGCGAACAACCACTTCTCGTTTCACCGGATCAACTGGGGCACGCTCGGGTTCACGACGCAGCTGATGACGGTGAGCCGCTACATGAAACACATCATGTGGCAGTGGGGCGTCAACCCGATCGTGGTCCCCAACGGCATCCCCGGGTCGATGATCTCGCGCGTCAGCCAGGCCCAGGTGCGCACGCTAAGGACGGCCGTCAACGCGCCCGCGTTTCTCTTCAAGATCGGGCGCTTCAGCCCCGACAAGCGCTGGCACCAGGCGATCGCGGCCGTCGCGCAATTAAAGGAGCGCGGCACGCCGGTCAAGCTGCTGATGCGCGGTGGTATGGAGCCGTTTGGCGGCGAGGTGCTGGCCTTTGCCGGGCAGCAGCGGCTCCGTGTCGTGCCACTCTCGACCCGGGTGGAGGATGTCGCGGGCCTGGCTCGGTTGCTCAGAGAAAATGCCGAGGCCGACATCTGGAACCTGACCGCCTTTCTGCCGGATGAGCTGCTGCCCGCGATCTATGCCTCGGCGACCGCCACGCTCGCGAACAGCGGCCACGAGCCGTTCGGCCTGGTCGGTCTCGAGGCGATGGCCTCGGGTGGCGTGGCATTCGTCGGCGCCACCGGCGAAGAGTACGCGGAAGCCTTCACGAACGCGATCGTGATCGAGACCGACGAGGCGTCGGAGATCGTCGCCTACGTCACGAACCTCGCCGACCACCCGGAGAATGCGCGCAACCTCCGAATTGCGGCTCAGCGCACGGCCCGTGCTTACACCTGGCAGCGTGTCATCGACATCCTGCTGCGGCGCCTCGAGTTCGTCGCCATCAAACAGGGGCTGACGGTCCCTTAGCCGCACCTAGAATGACTGTGATGGAAGGAAGGAGGAGCAAGATGTCGCAAGCGAAGAACCGCACAGGGAAAACCAGGGCGTCGAGCGTCTTGACGGAAGAGGAACGATCCGCGATGCGCGACCTCGTTAAAGAACGGAAGGCGGCCGGGAGCAAGGCGGACGATGAAAAGGCGGTGGTAGCCAAGATCGCCGAAATGGCGGCCACGGATCGCGCCATGGCCAAGCGACTCCATGCTCTCGTCAAAGCCAGCGCGCCCGTCCTCTCGCCGAAACTCTGGTACGGGATGCCCGCGTACGCCAGGGACGGAAAGATCGTCTGCTTCTTCCAGAGCGGGCAGAAGTTCAGCACGAGGTATGCGACCTTCGGCTTCAGCGACAAAGCGAAGCTCGACGAAGGCGGCATGTGGCCGGTCGCCTTCGCGCTGAACGAGTTGACGCCCGCCGAAGAGGCAAGGATCGCGGCGCTCCTGAAGAAGGCGGTGGGCTGAGGACCGCGCCGTCTAGTCGTCGCTCGCCTGGGCGAGCACGATCCCCACGCAGACGACAGCCGCACCGAGCACCTGGAGCGGCTCCATCGCGTCCTTGAACAGGAGAAAGGCGATGATCCCGGCGAAGACCGGCTCGGCGGTGGCGAAGATGCCGACCACCGACGGTCGCAACACCCGGAGGGCCGTCACCTGGAGCCCGAAGGGGAGCAGCGTCCCGAAGAGGCCGATCAGCGCCATCGTGACCCAGATATCGACACGGCGGGGGAGCGCTGGGTGCGCGATCAGATCGATGACGACCCAGAGCAGGGTGCCGGCGCCAAAGCCATAGAGCAGGACGGAGAATCGGTCGATGCGTGTGATGAGCGTCGAGGCCCGCAGCAAGTAGGCGGCGAGCAAGACCGCGGCGAGCAACGAAAGCCCGATACCGGGCAGATTGAGGCGAAGCAAAGCGGGCCGGTAGGCGCCGACCATCAGGAAGGCGCCGCCGAGCACAAGGGCGATGGCCAGCCAGAGGCGCGTCGAGACGGGCTGATCACGCCGGAATCGTTCCCAGGCAGCAACGCCGACGATGGCGGTGAACTGGGTGAAGACCGCCACCGCGATGTTGATCCGCGCGATCGCGAGGTAGTAGACGAGCTGGACACCGGCGACCGCGACCCAGCCGAAGAGGAGCAGGTGCGGCATCTCGCGGCCCGGGACGCGCAGCCGTGATGGACGCAAGATCGTCATGAACAGTAGGAGCCAGAGGAACGCAAATCCGATGCGCAGCTGGGCGAGCGCGAGCGGCGTGGACCCGCCGGCGAACAGCGTCTTGACGACATTGCCGCCGATCGCATAACAGAGGGCCGAGGTCAGAACGAGCAGGTAGGCCGAGCCTCGCTTAGTCACGGCGACAGCATATGGGAGGCTTTTGAGACACTAATCGCCGTGCCGAACTCGCTGGTCATTTACATGGTCGCGCACCAGCCTCGCCGCATCCGCCTCCCCGCCCAGATGATTCCGCGTGGCACCGCGCCCGAGAAGATGGATGCGCTCATCTTCGACGAGGCGATGGATCGCCGTTATTTCGACAAGGTGGCGACCTATTGCTACCGCCCGGCGACCGACATGTTCCAGACGCTTGTCGAGGGCGGCATGAAGATCTCGCTCGGCTTCTCGGTCTCCCTGTTGCTCCAGATGCGACGGTTCGGCCCCGACGTCCTGACGAAATTCCAGAAGCTCGTCAGCCATGAGAACGTGGAGCTGGTCGCCGTCGAGCCGTACCACTCCTTCATCTTTTATCTCGACATCCCAGCCTTCGCCGAGCGCATGCAGTGGGGCAAGCAGCAGCTCGAGGAGACGTTCCAGAAGCCGATCAGCGTCACCGACACCACCGAGATGTTCATGTCCAACGACGTCTACTTCCAGCTGCAGCAGAGCGGCTTCAAGGGGGCGGTGATGGACGGGCGGCCGTGGGTGATGGGCTGGCGTGAGCCGAGCCATCTCTACCGGTATCCGGGCGAGGAGATGCGGCTCTTCACCCGGCATTTCCAGCTCAGCGACGACGTCGGCTACCGGTTCAGCAACCGGGAGTGGAATGGCTGGCCGCTGATGGCTGATACCTACGCCGACTGGGTGCGGCAGTCGATGGGCGACGTCACGTTCCTCGCCTGGGATTACGAAACGTTCGGCGAGCACCACCGCTCGGACTCGGGGATCTTCCCCTTCATGCACGCGCTCCACGCGGACTTCAAGTCACACAAGATGAACTACCTGAAACCGTCCGAGGCGATCACCGCTTTTCCGGAAGCGCACGACATGCCGCTGCCGGAGTACGGGTGTACCTGGGCCGGCGACGGCGGGATGGACTTCTTCCTCGGCAACGAGGCGCAGCAGGGGATCTTCCGGCTGATGCACCACATCTACAGCAAGGCCAGGCTCACCAGGCACCCGCACCTGATGGACATCGCAATGTGGCTGCTGCAGTCGGACAATCTGCACCTGATCCAGTGGTTCTCGAAGACCGGCAGCCAGGCGGAGGTCTCCGCCTACTTCACGCCCGACGAGTGGTGGCAGCTCGGCCCCCTGGGGATCCTGCGCGAGCAGCAGCGTGTCTATGTCAATTTCCTCCGGGCGATGGACGAGTTCGCCTAACGAGACGATCTCGCCACCATTTTGCTGCCCGTAAAAAGACCCATCGACGCTGTGCCCTAGCCCACCTCGTCAGGCGCCGAAAATGGGGATACGACCGGCCCTTGCCGACTGATACTCAGCCGTCATATCATCCTTTCGCGATGAGTTGGAGGAGGGGTTTGCGTGAGGGTGGTGTTCCCGCGCCCCTGCCAACCAACGAAGAGCCTCCCGTGATCGTCGCCGACGACGACCGGGACGTCCGCATGATGCTGCGCACGCTCCTCGAGCTGGACGGCCACGAGGTGATGGAAGCCCAGGACGGCGACGAAGCGTGGGCCCTGATCATGGCGAACGACCCCTGGGTCGTCGTGGCGGACATCCAGATGCCCGGCCTGGACGGCCTGCAACTGTGCCGGAAGATCCGCGAGAGCAAGCTGTCCCCCGACTGCAAGGTGATCGTCTACACCGCCGGCATGGCAACCCCCGAGGATGCCAAGAAGGCCGGCTGCGACGAGTATTTCCTCAAAACCGACCCCCTGCCCAAGCTCCGCGACAAGGTGCGCCAGTATACGAACTCGAGGGCCGGCGCCTAGCTTCCTACGCCTTCCCGGCGTTACAAATCGTGTTAGAACCGAATACGATCCGTATTCGGCCGCTGCAAGGACGATCCGCAGGCCCGGTTATATCCCTGGGGTGCCTCCCTTTCCTGCCGTCATCCACCTGTCGCTGGTCGCCGTGGTGATCGGGGCGATTGTAATTCTCCGCATGGTCGGCGGCTCGATGCCATGGGGGCAGTTGCGGATCGCCGTTGGGCCCGACGGTCGCCCGATGCGGCCCCGCGTCAAGTGGCACCTGTGGTCGATTTGCCGCGGCGAGCCACCCTGGCTGGCCGCCTGTGCCGGGCTCGCTTCCATCGTGCTGGGGGGAGTCGCCCTGGTCGCGATCCGGTCTCGCTTGGTCGATATCTTCCTCGCACCTACGGTCAATCCGCTGCTCGCCTATCTCGTCGTGATCACGGTCGGCACTTCGAGCGTCCTCGTCCCACTTGGACTCGTCGTGCTGCTGCGGGGAGTCTCGGATCTACTCGCCCGCCGTTCCTCCATGACGGGCGAGGTCGTGGGGATGCGCCGGGACGTCGGCATGTTCGGCCGGACCTATCACATCGCGGTGCAGGCCGGGAACCGGGCGATGACCAAGAGCCTGTGGGCGGAGTCCTTCCGGGTCTCGCGCGCCACGTTCGAGCGTTTCCGGCCGGGCGACCGGATCGTTGTCGAGTACTCACCGCGACTCCGTCACGTGTTCCACGCCTCGGCGCCGGAGCAAGCCCGCCTCGTCAGCTGAGAAGCGGCGGCCTTGTAAAATCCCGCCCGTGGCGCGCCCCCTGCATGTGGCCTTCATCTGGCACATGCACCAGCCGTACTACCGGGATGACCTCGGGGACACGGTACTGCTGCCCTGGGTGCGGCTCCGCTGCGCCAAGGACTACTACAAGATGCCGGCGCTGCTCGACGAGTACCCGGCGATCAAGCAGACCTTCAACCTGGTGCCGTCGCTGACCGAGCAGATTCAACGCTACGTGGATGGGCCGGTCAATGACATCTATCTGGAGCTCACGCGGCGGCCCGTCGCCGACCTGAACGGCGAGGAGCGCGCCTTCGTCGCGCGTTGGATGACGGAGTCGAGCCAGCTGCGGCGCGTCCGCCAGTCCCCGCGCTACCTGGAGCTGGTGCGCAAACGCGAGGACTCGTGGTCGCGCGACCCGGCCGAGCTCACCCGCCTCTTCAGCGACGCCGAGCTATTGGACCTCCAGGTCTGGTTCAACCTTTCGTGGTTGGGTCCGGAGGTGATCGAAGTCGACCGCGACCTCGGCGACCTGGTCCGCAAGGGGTGGCAGTTTTCCGATGACGACAAGGAACCGGTGATCCGCGCCCAGATGGCGCTGATCCGAAAGGTGTTGCCCAAGTATCGGGAGGTCCAGGACCGCGGGCAGGCCGAATTGATCACGACGCCCTACTACCACCCGATCCTGCCGCTGCTCGCTGACGTCGCGAGCGCCAGAGTGTCACAGCCCGCGATGCCGCTGCCCCGCTTGTCCTTCAGGCATCCAGAGGGCGCGGCGGAGCAGCTTCGACTGGGCGTCGCGTCGCACCAGCAGCGCTTCGGGCGCCGGCCTCGGGGCGTCTGGCCTCCCGAGCAGGCGATCAGCGACGAAGCGCTCGCGCTCATCGGTGAGGCCGGATTTACCTGGGCCGTGTCGGATGAGGGGCTGCTGGCCCGCGCGATCGAGTCAGCGATCCATCGCGATGGGGAGGGGGTGACGATGCGTCCCGAGGCGCTCTACCAGCCCTACCGTGTCGATCGCGACTCGGGATCTGTCGACCTGGTCTTTCGTGACGCGCGGCTCTCCAACCTGATCGGCTTCGATTACCAGCAACTCGGGGCTGACGAAGCCGCGTCCGACCTGATCGAACGCCTGCGCGCCGTCGGGCGGCGGCAGGAGGCGGGCAAGCCGCTGCTGGCCGTGATCGCGCTCGACGGTGAGAACTGTTGGGACAATTACGAGGCGAACGGCAACCACTTTTTGCGCGCGCTCTACGCCGGGCTGAGCGCCGAGCCGGAGCTGACGACCGTGACGGTGTCGGAATTCCTCTCAAGCTTCCCGGCGCGAGCGTCGCTGCCGGGGGTGCAACCGGGATCGTGGATCGAGGGCACGCTCGACACCTGGGTCGGTGACCCGGAGCACAACGCGGCCTGGGACCTGCTGGCCGGGGCGCGGCAGACCCTCGCCGACGATCGCGCCGCCTCGGAGGCCCAGCGGGCGGTCGCCCGCCGTGAGGTCCTGATCGCCGAAGGCAGCGACTGGTTCTGGTGGTTCGGCCGCTCGCACGACTCGGGGATGGATGTCATCTGGGACAACCTGTTCCGCCTCCACCTGCGCAACATCTATACGGCGCTAGGCCGGCAGGCGCCGGCGGCGCTCTTTCACGGCATCCTGCGCGAGGGGCAGCAGGGTGGTTGGAAACGGCCGGACCGCCTCATCACGCCACGGCTGAACGGGCTGCTGGACGATCGTGAGTGGGACGCCGCCGGCTATCTCGACGCCACCGCCCTCTTCGGGGCGATGCATCCGCCGCGTGGTGCCGTCCGCCGGATCTGGTTCGGCAGCGATCGCCTCAACCTCTACTTGCGCTTCGACACGCTGCGCGAGGGTGACCTGGACCTGCGCATCCTCTTCAATACCACCGCCTCGGCGAAGGGCGCCGCCTTCACGCCAACGCTGGTCCTGCGGGCCCGGCGGGCGGGTGGGGCCGTGTCGCTCGAGCTCGCCCGACCCACCGCGGACACCGCCGGCCCGACGCTCTGGAGCGGAGCGGCGCATGCCGCTCGGGAGCTGGCCTTTGCGCTGCCGCTCAGCGCCCTGCAGCCTGAGCCCGGCCATGCGGTGGAAATGATCGCGGTCGTCAACGATGCCGGCGGCAAGCCGCTGGAGCAGCTGCCCCCGAGCGGTTCGATCACGGTCCGGCCGGCGGCCGAGGCGACCTCGAGCAACCGCCCGCTCCGGATCCTGTTCGTCAGCGCCGAGGTCGCTCCCTTCGCCAAGGTGGGCGGCCTCGCCGACGTCGCCGGCTCCCTTCCGAAGGCGCTCAAGGCGCTCGGCCATGACGTTCGGGTCGTGCTGCCGAGGTACGGGACGATCGATGCCGAGACGTTTCGGTTCCGGCGGGTCCTCACCGGCCTCCCGGTGCCCCTGGCCCATCAGCCGGTGGCCGCCGACGTGCTCGAGGGCCGCATCGGGGCGGACATCCCCGTGTACCTGATCGAAAATCAGCAGTTCTTCGGCCGCGAAGGCATGTACGGGTTCTGGGACGACGACGCCCGATTCATCTATTTCAGCCGGGCCGCGCTCGAGATGTTGCACCCGCTCGACTTCAAACCGGACGTGATCCACGTCAATGACTGGCACACCGCGGTGATCCCGAACATGCTCGCCCGGCTCTATCGTGACGATCCCTTCTATGCCGAGGTCGCGACCGCTCTGACGATTCACAACCTGGCCTTCCAGGGTGCCTACGGCTACGGCACCCTGCATCTTGCCGGACTCGAACAGTGGGGGTTGATCAAGGCAGGCGCGCCCGGCCTCGACGACATCGTCAACCTGCTGGGACGCGGCGTCCATTTCAGTGACGCGGTCAACACGGTCAGCGACCGCTACGCGCAGGAGATCCTGACACCGGAGTTCGGCGAGGGTATGGATCCGTTGCTCCGCCGCTTCAAAGGAAAGTTGACGGGAATCCGCAACGGCATCGACGATGAGCTCTTCAACCCGGCGACGGACCCGGCGATCCAGGCGCGCTACGACGTCGGGTCGATCGCAAGTAAGGTCGAGAACAAGCTCGCCCTGCAGCGGGAGCTCGGTTTGCCGGAGGACCCGGGTGTCCTGACCCTGGGGCTGATCTCCCGCCTCTACGACCAGAAGGGGCTCGACCTGATCGCGAACATTCTCTGGGGCTTGATGCGGCTCCGGCTCCAGTTCGTCGTGCTCGGGATGGGCGACCCGCGCTACGAGGACATGTTCCGGACGCTGGCCAGGGACAATCGGGAGAAAGTCTCGACCACGATCGGGTTTCGACCCGTGCTCGCCCAGCGAATTTACGCCGGCGCCGACGCCTTCCTGATGCCCTCGCGCTTCGAGCCCTGCGGGCTGGGTCAGTTGATCAGCCTTCGATACGGCACGATCCCGATCGTGCGCGCGACCGGGGGACTGGCCGATACCGTGGACGATTGGGACCCGGTGGCCGAGACGGGCAATGGATTCGTCTTCGAGGCCTACGACCACTGGGACCTCTACGCGCAGGTGGTCCGGGCACTCGAGACGTTCCGCCAGCCCAAGCTCTGGCGCCGGCTGCAGGCGAACGCGATGCAGACCGACGTGTCGTGGACCGGTTCGGCGCAGCAGTACGTCGAGCTGTACCGGTCGGCGATGGCGCGGCGGGCCGACGCGGCGGCGTTTGCCGGGGATCCGTAGGCCCCCCACCGCTGGTAGCGACCGGTTGGAAACGGCCCCATACCTCTAATAGAGGTTAATAATCCGACGTTTTCCTTTACGAACCGCCATCCCGTACCGCATGATTACCTCGGTTCAATGCGACCGACGCCTGAATGGACCCCGAACTACATCGCCTGGAAGGGAGGTAATTGACGTCTATGGATGTATCTACCGGTGCGTTGAGATGGTCACGGCTCGCGACGCTGATGGCCGGGATTGGGTTGGTGGTGGCCGCGTGCGGCACCGGCGGTGGAACCTCGAACGGCAATCTCGCGGCCAACCAGATTTTGCGGGTCAACATCAACACCGAGCCCAACAGCCTGGACCCGGGACAGGAGCAGTACGCCTATGAAGGCGCGATCGGCGCCACCATCAGCCAGGCCCTCCTGAAGGTCAAGGCCGACCTGTCGGATGTGCAGGGCGGTGCGGCCGAGAGCTGGGACACGTCGTCTGACGGCCTCACCTGGACGTTCCACCTGCGGAAGAACGCCAAGTGGAGCGACGGAAAGCCGGTCAAGGGCGCGGACTTCGTCTACGCCTGGCAGCGGATCCTCGACCCGCGCCTCGCCGCCTCGTATGCAGATCCATTCTTCGACGGGACCGTCGCGGGCGCCGCGGACTACTCCAACCTCGACGTGACCAAGCCCGCGGACGTCGCGAAGATTCCGGCCTTCCTGAGCGGACTCGGCCTGTCGGCCCCTGATGACAACACCTTTGTCGTCAAGCTGCAGCAGCCGGCGCCGTACTTCAAGTGGATCGCGAGCCTCTGGATGTCGGCGCCCGTCCGCAAGGACGTGGTGGACCAGTACGGCTCGGACAAGTGGGCCAGCTCGCCCACCTCGCTGATCACGAACGGCCAGTACAAGGTCTCCGAGATGGTCTCGAAGGACCACATCACGCTCGTCCCGAACCAGTATTACTGGGGCGGTCAGCCGACCATCAAGCAGATCATCAACTACGAGATCGCCGACGACAACCAGGCCTACAGCAAGTACCAGACCGGCGAGCTCGACGTGGTCAACATCCCGCTGGCGGACACCGACCTCGTCAAGAACGACGCGAAGCTGAAGCAGGAGCTCAAGGTCGTTCCCCAGCTGACCGTCTTCTGGATGGACTTCAACCTTCGCAAGGCGCCCTTCAACAACAAGCAGGCGCGCCTGGCGTTCTCCAAGGCGATCGACCGGACCCTGCTGGTGCAGAACGTCGGCAAGGGTCGCTGGTCGGAGAGCCCGACCTTCATTCCCAAGGGGATGAACGGCTACAAGCCAGACCTCGGATCGGTGCAGAAGTTCGACGCTGCGGCGGCCAAGACGATGCTGCAGGGCGCCGGCGTCGGTGACCCGGCGTCGCTGACGATCGACTTCCTGGTCCGGAACAGCACGGCGAATGTGCAGCTGGGCCAGTTCATCCAGGATCAGCTCCAGAACAACCTGGGCGTGAAGGTGAAGCTCGACGTCATCGACAGCAAGACCGTCACCCAGCGTCTGCGCAAGCACGACTACCAGCTGTACGTGGGTGGCTGGGGCGCGGACTACCCGGATGACCAGGACTGGTTCGACATCTGGATGACCGGCTCCGGGAACGTCTTCGGCGGCTACAGCAATCCTGAGTACGACTCAACGGTGAAGAAGGCGGACGCCGAGAGGGATGCGAGCAAGCGGCAGGCTCTCTACGACAAGGCCCAGAAGATCCTCATCGAGGATGCGGGCGGCGGCTTCCTCTACCAGCGCAACTACTGGATGCTCAAGAAGCCGTACGTACAGGGCCTGCTCGGAACGCCGATCGACCAGGAAACCATCGGTGACCAGTTCTGGGGCAACGTTTCCATCGCCCAGCACTAAAGGACACGGTTAGACCCACATGGCAGTAGCACAGGGCGCCCCCCGGCGGGGCGCCCTGTTGTCCATCAAGATGCCCCGAGGCCGTGGCTTCAACCTCGGGGTCTACATCGGCAAGCGCATTCTCTGGTTGGTGCCGGTCCTTTTCTTCGTGATCACGATCACCTTCATCCTGATGCACTTCGCCCCGGGGAGTCCCTGGGATCGCGAGGGGCGGCAGCTCTCGCCGGCGATCGTGGCGAACCTGGATGCCAAATACGGCTTGAACCAGCCTCTGCTGGTGCAGTATGGCCACTACGTCTGGAACGTCATCCACCTGGATTTCGGGCTTTCCTACCAGTACGAGGACCAGCCGGTAAGTAATCTGCTCCTCAAGAGCTGGCCGCCAACCGCCGTAATCGGCACGCTGTCCTTCATCCTGATCGTCTTCCTCGGTATCGGGATCGGCATCGTGGCCGCGCTTCGGCAGAACACCTGGGTGGACTTCCTCGCCGTCGGCTTCAGTACCATCGGCGCGTCCGTGCCGAACTTCGTCATCGGCATCCTGCTGGTCATCATCTTCTCCGTGTACGCCTACCGCATCAGCGGCGGGAACGTCTTTCTCCCAACCGGCGGGTTCGCGCTCGATCAGCATCTGATCATGCCGGTCATCACCCTCGCCGTGCTTCCGATCGCCTTCATCAGCCGCCTGACGCGTGCCAGTACGCTCGAGGTTCTGCGCCAGGACTACATCCGGACGGCCTGGGCAAAGGGACTGCGTGAGCGGCTGGTCGTAACCAAGCACGTACTGAAAAACTCGCTGATTCCGGTGGTTTCGGCCCTGGGACCGACCTTCGCGGTGTTGATCACCGGATCGGTGATCGTTGAAACGGTCTTCGCCATCCCCGGGATCGGCCGGGCGTTCGTGGTGGCGGTTGGTTCACGTGACTATCCGATGATCCTCGCTTCCACGATCCTCTTCTCAGTCATTGTCGCGCTCGCAAACCTGGTGGTAGATTTGCTGTACACCGTCATCGACCCACGCGTGAGGCTTGGCTGATGGCCGCCGCTGCCGCTCCGACAACCCTGGAGCAGATCGACTGGGAAAATCCCGAGCAGATCGGGCTCTGGAAAGACGCCTGGCAGCGTTTCCGACGCAACCCGATCGCGGTTGCGGGCCTGGTTGTCGTGGCGATCCTCGTGCTGGTGGCGCTGCTCGCACCGGTGCTGACGGCCCTGCACATCATTGCCAACCCCTATCACCAAAATGTCGTCAACTCGGATGCCGGGTTCAGCCTCCAGCACCCGCTGGGCACCGATTCGCTCGGTCGCGATCTCCTGAGCCGGATCATGCACGGGGCGCGCATCTCGCTGTCGATTGGACTCATCGTCCAGGCGATCTACCTCGTCATCGGCGGCACGGTCGGCCTGACGGCCGGCTATCTTGGCGGCAGGGCCGACAACCTGCTGATGCGCTTCGTCGATGTCTGGTACGCCTTCCCCGACCTGCTCTTCCTGCTGGTGGTGGTCGCGGTCCTGAGCCCCGGCCTGTTCACGATCTTCGTGGCGATCGGCATCATCGGCTGGGTCGACCTCGCCCGCCTGATCCGCGGCCAGGTGCTGTCGCTCAAGGAGAAAGAGTTCGTGGAGGGTGCGCGCGCGGCCGGCAGCGGCCCGCTCAAGATCATTCTCCGCCACCTGATGCCGAACACCCTTGGGCCGATCATCGTCAGCCTGACGTTCGGGATTCCCCGTGCCATCTTCCTCGAGGCCACCCTGAGCTTTCTCGGGGTCGGCATTCCGCCGCCCACGCCCAGCTGGGGCGTCATGACGCAGGACGGCTACCAATCCATTTTTGCCTATCCCCACGAGGTGCTCGTACCGGCGCTCGCCCTGGCCATCACGATGCTGTCCTTCAGCTTTGTCGGCGACGGCCTGCGAGACGCCATCGATCCCCGAATGCGAAGATAACGGAGTGCCAGCGCCTCTTCTTCGGGTAGAGGACCTCAGAACCCAGTTCTTTACCTCGCGCGGCATCGTGCGGGCGGTGGATGGGGTCAGCTTCCACATCAACAAAGGCGAAACCGTCGCCATCGTCGGCGAGTCCGGTTCGGGCAAGACGATGACCGCGTTTTCCATCCTGCGCCTGGTCCCGGACCCCGGGCGGATCGTCTCGGGAAAAATCCTCTTTAAGGACCGCGACGTCGTGACGATGGACAACGAGGAGGTCCGCGAGTATCGCGGCAACGACGTGGCGATGATCTTCCAGGACCCGATGACGTCGATGAATCCGGTGACCAAGGTCGGGGCGCAGGTCGACGAGGCGATGACCGCGCACGA
>JALZAV010000122.1 GCA_030948145.1 Candidatus Dormiibacterota bacterium | reverse complement strand
CGAGGACCTGGTCGATCCGCAGATTGCCACTCAGCGTTGCCCGGTCGACGTTCCTCATCACGCCCTTCCCTTGACAGCATCATACCGACCAGTTCATATTGTCGATCGAACGATCGTTAGGGAAGGGCCCCGCTCCGGCGTGAAAGAGCGGGGAAGGGGCCCCGCTCCGGCGTGAAAGAGCGGGGAGAAGGGGCCCCGCTCCGGCGTGAAAGAGCGGGGAGAAGGGGCCCCGCTCCGGCGTGAAAGAGCGGGGAGATAGCAAGGGGAAACGACTATGGACTTCGGGCTGACGAACGAACAGCGCATGATCCTCGGAACGGTCCGCGGGTTCGTGACCAAGGAGCTGTTGCCGCTGGAGGCGGAGGCGCAGCGCGCCGAACTTGACGGCCGGTCGTTTCCGGGACCCGGCGATATCCGCCGCCTGCAGCAGCGGGCAAAAACGGCTGGGCTCTGGGGCCTGCTGACGCCGGAAGAATACGGGGGCGCCAACCTCGGTATGCTGATGACCTCGCTGATCAGCATGGAGACGTCGAACGCGCTGATCCCGTTCTCCTACGGAGGTCACGCGGACAACATTCTTTACGCTTGCAACGCGGAGCAAAAACAGCGGTACCTATGCCCCACCATCGAAGGTGATCGAATCAGTTGCTTTGCCTTGACCGAGCCCGACACAGGTTCGGACGCGACCAACATCCAGATGCCGGCTGTCCGGGACGGCTCGGACTGGGTCCTCAACGGCCGGAAGGTCTTCATCACGAATGGTCTCGAAGCGGACTTCGCCATCGTCTTTGCCGTCACAGACAAGAGCAAGGGTCACCAAAGTGGCGTCACCGCGTTCCTTGTCGATCGGGCGATGGGCTGGAGCAGCCAGCCGATCCAGACGATGGGCGCGTGGCGGCCGGCGGAGATCAGCTTCGACGGGGTCCGCGTCCCTAACGAAAACATCCTCGGCGAAATCGGAAAGGGCTTCCAGCTCGCGATGGCCTGGATTGGCCAGGGACGGATCATCATCCCTGCCCGGGCAATCGGCCAGGCGCAACGGCTCCTCGAGATGGCGCTGGATTATTCGCGCCAGCGGATCGCCTTTGGCCGCCCGATTGCCGAGTACCAGGCGATCCAGTGGATGCTGGCCGACAGCGCCGTCGAGATCGAGCAGGTGAAGTGGCTCGTCCTCAATGCCGCCTGGAAGGCCGACCAGGGCGGGGACGCTCGGCACGAGGCGTCGATCGCCAAGCTGGCGGGCGCCGGCATGATCTGGCGGGTCGTCGACCGGGTCATGCAAATCCACGGCGGGATGGGCTACACGAAAGAGATGCCGATCGAGCGCGTGATGCGCGATGTTCGCGTCTACCGGATCTACGAGGGAACCGACGAGATCCAGCGGCGGTCGATCGCCCGCAACCTCTTGAAGGGACACGCGACGCTCCGCGCATGGAGCTGAGCGGGGTGCGCAAGTGATCTTCCGAAGCCCCTACCCGGATGTCGACATCCCGGATATCCCGCTGCCAGCCTTCGTGCTCGCCGGGGCGGCCGCGCTCGGAAGCAAGCCGGCGCTGATCGACGGGCCGACCGGACGCACGCTCACGTACGCAGAGCTGGCCAGGTCAGTCCGCCAGGTGGCGGCCAGCCTCGCGCGACGTGGGTTCAAAAACGGCGACGTCTTCGCGATCTACAGCCCCAACCTTCCCGAGTACGCGGTAGCCTTGCACGGGGTCGCCACGCTTGGTGGGATCGCGACGACCTCAAATCCATTGTCGACGCCTCGCGAGCTCGCGCTTCAGCTCAACGACGCCAAAGCGAAGTACCTCGTGACGATCCCCCAACTCCTCGGCCACGCGCTCGAGGCGGCACGCCAGGCAAAGGTCGAGGAGGTTTTCGTCTTTGGCGAGGCGCCAGGGGCCACGCCGTTCGCGGCGTTGATGGACGGGGACGGCGCGGTCCCGACGGTGGCGATCGATCCCCGGAAGGACCTCGTGGCGCTGCCCTACTCGAGCGGGACGACCGGCCTGCCGAAGGGCGTCATGCTCACCCACCGCAACCTGGTCGCGAACATCGTGCAAACCTCCGCGGTCGTCCAGGCCACCCAGGACGAACGCTCGATCGCGGTCCTGCCCTTCTACCACATCTACGGGTTCACGGTGCTGCTGAATATCAGCCTCTACCAGGGCGTGACCATCGTCACCATGCCCCGCTTCGACCTGGAACTCTTCCTCCGGCTGATGCAGGACTACGCGATCACGCGCGCCAACGTCGTGCCACCCATCGTTCTGGCCCTGGCCAAGCACCCATTGGTCGCCCGATTTGACCTGCACGCTTTGCTGTCGATCAACTCGGGAGCCGCACCGCTCGACGCCAATGTCGAGCAGGCGTGCGGCGACCGCCTGAAATGCTTCGTTGCCCAGGGATACGGGCTCACCGAAACGAGCCCCGTGGTGTCGACCACGCCCGTTGACCCCTTGAAGCGGCGCGGCGGCTCGGCCGGCCTCCTCATCCCGAACACGGAATGCAAGGTGATGGATCCCGCGGGCGGGGCCGAGCTAGGACCGGGAGGGCAAGGGGAAGTGTGGGTCCGCGGACCCCAGGTGATGACGGGATACCTCAACAATCCGGAGGCGACCGCGGCCATGCTCGATGCCGACGGTTGGCTGCATACCGGGGACATCGGGTCCGTGGATGGCGATGGCTACCTGCATGTCGTGGACCGGCTCAAGGAGCTCATCAAGTACAAGGGATACCAGGTCGCGCCCGCCGAGCTCGAGGGCCTCCTCCTCACCCACCCCGCAGTGGCCGACGCCGCAGTGATCCCATGCCCCGATCCGGAAGCGGGCGAAGTACCGAAGGCGCTCGTTGTGCTCAAGGGCACCGTGACACCGGACGAGCTGATGGCATTCGTGAACCAGCAGGTGGCACCGTACAAGAAGATCCGGCAGCTCGACGTGGTGAATCAGATCCCGAAGAGCCCATCGGGGAAGATCCTGCGACGGGTGCTGGTGGAACAAGAGCGAACGCGGATCCCGTCATGACGTCTGACCGCACGGGCTTTCGCCCCGGCGAGCGGTTCTCCGAGATGGACTCGTGGCAAAAACCGGTGCCGGGGGAGCCGGGCATCTGGAATGCGCTTGGCTGGCGGCGAGCGGAGCTCGAGGCCGGGCGCGCCGTCCTCGAGTGGGAGCCGAGCACTGACCAGGCGTTTCCGGCCGGCGACGGCTGGATCGTCCATGGCGGCATGGTGACCGCGATCCTGGACAGCGCGATGGGCAGCGCGACCTGGAGCCTTCTCGACCGGGACGAGGTCTACCTGACCGCCGACCTGAGAACGGAGTTCTACCGGCCGACGCGTCCCGGCCGAGTCCGCGCGACAGGCTGGGTCGTACGCAAGACGCGGCGGGTGACCTTCGCCGCATCGGAGCTCCATGACGAGGAAGGCTTACTGCTGGCCAGCTGCCGCGCCACGAACATCACCATCGATCTCCAGGCCGAGCCCCACCGCGCGCGCCGCGGCCCGGCCCGGCCGGTCTCCGGCTAAGCTGCCGGAAATGTCCTTTCCGATTGGGCCGGCGACGCAGGCCGAAATCTACGTCGGCGGCGCGGACGACCTTCCCCTCGACCCCGATGAGTGGGAAGCCCGCGCGAAAGCGGTCCTCGAGCCCGGGCCCTTCGACTACATCGCCGGTGGCGCGGGCGGCGAGTCGACGATGCGGGCCAACCGGGACGCCTTCGCCCGCTGGCGTCTGCGCCCCGCAATGCTCGCCGGTAACCAGCAGCGGGATCTCCACGTCAGCGTGCTGGGCACATCGTCGCCAGCCCCGTTCTTTCTGGCACCGGTTGGCGTGCTCGCCGCCGCCCGTCCCGACGGCGACCTCGCGGTCGCCAGGGCCGCCGCGGCCGCGGGTGTTCCGTGGGTGGTGAGCACGGCCGCCTCGACCCCGATGGAGACGATCGCCGAGGCGATGGGCGCGGCGCCGCGCTGGTACCAGCTCTACTGGGTGAACGACCGCGAGGTGGTGGCCAGCCTCGTGCACCGGGCGGAGGCGGCCGGCTATGCCGCGATCGTCCTGACCCTGGACACGCTGCAGCTGGGCTGGCGCGTACGCGATCTCGCGAACCATTACCTGCCGTTCATCCTCGGCGACGGGATCGGCCAGTTCACCAGTGACCCGGTGTTTCGTTCGCGACTTTCGGTCTCGCCGGAAGAGGATCCGCGGGGCGCTGGAGCGGCCATGGTCGGGATGTTCTCCAATCTGGGCCTACGCTGGGACGACCTCGCCTGGCTGCGCGAAAGGACCCGCCTGCCGCTGCTGGCCAAGGGCGTCCTGCGCGCCGACGACGCGCGGCGAGTCCTCGACGCCGGCTTTCAAGGCGTCATCGTTTCCAACCATGGCGGCCGGCAGGTGGATGGGGCCGTCGCTGCGCTCGATGCGCTGGTGGAGGTGCGCGATGCGCTTGGCGACAACGCGGTGGTGCTGATGGACAGCGGCATCCGTCGCGGTGCCGACGTCATCAAGGCGCTCGCCCTGGGCGCGAACGCCGTCCTGTTGGGCCGGCCCTACGTCTACGGGCTCGCGGTCGCGGGGCAGACTGGCGTGGAGCGCATCATCCGCAACTTGACGGCCGAGATCGATCTGACGCTCGCCCTGGTTGGCGGCCGTGAGGTCAAGGCCCTGGACCGTTCATGGATCACCCTGCAACCCTGAGCAGCGACTTCATCGGACGCGAGTCCGAGGTCGTCCTCTTCGAGGTGGAGCGCGGCGCTATCCGAAAATTCGCCGACGCGGTGCAGGACCAGACGCCGGCATGCGTTCGCGGCGATATCGCGCCGCCCACCTTTCCGACCACCTTTCGGATGACGATCCCCGGCCTGACGTTCGACCTGGCCCGCGTGCTGCACGGCGCCCAGGAGTACCGGTATGAACGGCCGCTCCGGGCTGGCGATCGCGTGCGCTGCCGAGTGCGAGTCGCCGACGTCTACCGTCGACAGGGCCGCCTGGGCGAGATGACCTTTCTGATCCTGGCGACGGAAGGCACCGACGAGTCGGGTGGTCCCGTCTTCACCGGA
>JALZAV010000121.1 GCA_030948145.1 Candidatus Dormiibacterota bacterium | reverse complement strand
CCCGAGCATCGCGCCGCCAGCCCCAAAAAGTCCCGAGAAGAATGATCGGTGAAACACCAGAAGGATTACAAAGGAAAGCAAGACGAAGAACAAGAAACCGATGCCCGCGAGCCGCCACGGGTGCCGCACTGCCTAGGCGTTGATTCGCCGGTTGAGGGTCAGCACCGAGCTACCTTTCTAAACCGAGGGTACTAAAAATCAGACGGGGCCGCTTGCGAACGGGTAGAGTTGCAGCTGGCCGGCGCAGGGAGCGACGGGAAAGTCAGCCGGGACCTTGACCAGAAGGATGCCGCCATTGCCCGGGAGGCGGACCTGGATTTGGGCCGCCGCAGCGACCGGATTCGAACAAACGTCAGGCTGAACGTTGCCGGCGTGCCAGCCAAGCAGCATTTCCGCCTCGCCGGGCCGAGGTTGGTTGGCGCCCGGATCCTCGTAAGCAGGTGGGATCGAGGCGGGCAGAACGTGTCCCGGCGTGAGGATGATGACTCGCAGGGGATCCCGTGACGAGATCGCAGCCGTCGTGGGGATCACCATGCCCCGCCCGTCCAAAAGCTGGATGCCAGGGATGCCCGCGAGCGTGCATGGCGTTGACGAATGATTCGCAAATATGAACCTCAGGCCGATCTGCCCTCCCGAGGCCGCGCCAGCCTCACCCGCCACCGCGACCAAATCGGTCGCGTGACACACTCGCTGCGGAACTGCTGTAGGCACCCTGGTAGGCGATGCAACAGATGCGCTGGAGGTCGGCGCGGAGCACGCGCCGAGTGTCACGGCGGTGAGCGCGGACAGCACAACTCCCCTGTTGCTCATGTTCGGTTCAACGGCGGGTTGTCTGGACCGTTACGGAATCTGGGTACTGAGCGAGCAGATCAGGCGGAGAGCGCGCCGTTCATGGCAGCGCGGGCTCGAAGCCAGGGCCCGAGCAGCCCGGCCGCCGCCGGGCGGGCGATATGGAAGCCCTGGATGAAGTCACAGCCGTACTCGCGTAACAGCGCCTCGGTCGCCTCATCCTCCACGCCCTCGGCCACGACCTTCATACCGAGGTTGTGCCCGAGGTCGATCGTCGAGCGGACGATCGCCGCGCCATCGCGGTTCGTTGCCATGTCCATAACGAATGACTTATCGATCTTGATCTCCTGCACCGGTAGGCGCTTGAGGTAGGTCAACGACGAGTAGCCGGTGCCGAAGTCATCGACCGAGATCTGGACGCCGGTCGCGTGCAGCCGTTCCAGGGTTTCCTCGGCCTCAGCGGCGATGATGGAACTCTCTGTGATCTCGAGGCTGAGCTTCTCGGGCTCCACCTGCCACGTGGTCAACAACTGAGCCACGGCGTCGGGCAGCTCGTCATCGAGCAGGTTTCGCGCCGACAGATTCACCGACACGCCAACGTCGATGCCGGCTTTCGACCAGGCGTGGACCTGGCCCAGAGCCTCGTTGAGCACCCAGGCGGTCAGCGGCTTGATCAGGTTGGTCTGCTCCGCGGAGGGAATGAAGTCATCGGGCGGCAAAAGCCCGTGGCTCGGATGTCCCCAACGGACGAGCGCCTCGACCTTCGCCGGGTGTCCGTCCGCGACGGAGATGATCGGCTGGTAGTGCAACACGAGCTCGAACTGGTCGATCGCGTAGCGCAGTTTGCCGATCAACGGCAGGCGTCCGCCGGTGTCACCACCCTCCTGATCGATCGAATAGACACTGAAGCCACTGCGGGCGCGCTTGGCCGCGTACATCGCCACATCCGCTCGGCGTGTCAGGGCATCGGCGTCGTCGGCATGTTGCGGGAAGACGGCAATCCCGATGCTCAGGTTGACGCTGATGGGCTGATCGTCGATCGTGAAGGGTTTGCCGACCGCCTGCAGGATTTTTTCCGCGATCAGCACCGCCCGTGGGACATCCGTCGCGCCCCAGGGCAGGACGGCGAACTCGTCGCCACCGTAGCGGGCGATGGTGTCCGCCTTCCGTAGCACGCCCCGCATCCGCTGACTCACCTGCTGCAACAGCTGGTCACCCGCCTCGTGGCCGAGGCTGTCGTTTACGCTCTTGAATCCATCGAGATCCATGAGCAGCACCGCGCACGGTTTCATCTCGCGCTCACCGGCGCGGATCGATTCTTCCAGCCGCTCGCGGAGAAACGTTCGGTTCGGCAGGCCTGTGAGGGAATCGTGCAGTGCCTGGAACTGGAGCGCCTCGGTCTCGGCTTTGCGCTCGGAGACATCGCGCAGGCTGCCGAGCACCAACCGCTGCGGGCCGAGCCAACCGACGTTGAACTCCAGCGGGAACGTCGTGCCATCTTTCCGCAGTCCGAGGGTCTCATGGCTCCCCATTTCGAAGAGCCCTTGCTGCGCCCGCAAGTATGCCCGCAGCTGGGGCTTGACTTCCGGACGGTGGGGTTCGGCGATCAAGCGAGCGAAATCTTTGCCAATCACCTCGTCGGCCGCGTGGCCAAAGAGTCGCTCGGCCGCCGGGTTGTACGAGCGGATCACCAGCCGCTCGTCGAGGGTGATGATGCCATCCGCCACGTTGTCCAGGATGGCTCGGATACGATCGCCGCTGCGTCGCAATTCCTCCTCGGCCCGGCGCCGCTCGATGAACTGGCCGATCTGGCTGCCGATGTCCGCCATCACCCGCAGCATGGCCCGGTCGAGCGAGCGACGATCATGGTTGAAGAGCGCAATGACGCCGGTCACTTTTCGCCCGTTGGTGACGGCGAAGGCGAACTTGCCGTGAAGCCCGGCTCGGCCGGCATGCCACGCGCGCGGCGAATCCCCCGCGGCGACATCGTCGACCGAAGCGGCGCGCCCCGTCCGCCAGACCCGCCCCAGCAGGCCCACACCACGAGCGAACGTAAGGTCCTTGGCGGCGGCCTGGAAGGCGCCGAAGTCTCGTGACGGTCGATACCAGCCCGACTCCCAGCGAAGCACGTTGGCGTGGCTGTCCACTCTCCAGAACTCGCCGGCGGCCCAGCCGAGCGTTTCGCAAATGCCCCGGAGCACCTGGGGCGCCGCCTCGGACCAGGTGGCGGCGTTCGCGAGCGGACGGGTCACGGCGAACTGCACACTGCGCAGGCGTTCTGCGATCCGCCGCTGCGTGACATCGCTGATGAACGCAACAAAGTCGACGCGGGGTCCCGAGCGGGAGGTGGCGGAAACGGAAACCTCGACGGGAAACTCGTGGCCGTCCCGATGCAGCGCCGCCAGTTCCACCGTCTTGCCGATCAGCCGCCCGTCGCCGCTTTCGATGAACCGTGCCAGCCCTCGCAGGTGGGCGTCGCGGTAGCGACGTGGAATGATCGTGCCGGTGAGCGTCCGCCCGACGGCTTCATCGTGCGACCAGCCGAAAATCTCCTCCGCCTTGCGGTTCCAACCGGTGATCAAGCCGTGCTCGTCCGCTGTGATCACGGCGCTCGGCGAGGTGTCGATGATGACCTGAAGCCGCTGCTGGGACTCTTTGAGCTTCTCCACGACCCGCAGCTGGACCTCGGCGTCGCGGCGGGCGCTGGCATAGAGACCAACGGTGCCCACCAGCAGGGCAGCGCAGGGCAGCACCATCAAGGCATGCCCGGCGTACCAGAATCCGTCGTAACGAGCCTGCATGAACATGAAGACCATCGTCTCGACACTGACAAGGCTCAAGCCCACGATGACACACATCTCGATGCGACGCTCCGGGCCACGGGCGCGCCGGTAAACGGCGGCGACAAATGCGATGACGAGAATCGGAGCGGCCTGAAGCAGCGTATTGAAGTCGGTGAAGCGTCCGTCGACGATTAGCGGAGGTAGGACGAAAGCGAGCGCGGCCATGACGCCGGCGGCGGCGATACTCACGCCTAGCGCCAGGGCAACGGCCCTGACCAGCGACCGCCGCGGTTGGGCCAGCGGGCCCGGCCGGTGGAGCAGGATCCAGGCGAAGAGCGCGGGCGTGCCGATGTGGGCGGTGTGGAAGAGGAAGGGAGCGGTCTGGTTGGTCAGGAAGGACAGCGTGAACGGAAGGACGCCCGGAAAGGTCAGCATGTGCTGCAGCCACAACATGCCGAGCACGACGCTGATGAAAGCCAGGGGCAGCGAGCGGCCGTGGCGGCGGATGACCACGTCGGACGAGGCGAGTAGCAAGACGACGGCGAGCGTCACCACCATGGCGCAGTCGAGTACCGGCACGTACCAGGTGAGGGGGAAGGTGGCATCCGGCAACACCGCGCCAACGACCGAAACCAGCATGATGACCGCTACGGTCAGCAGGGCAAGCAGCCCACGGGCGCCGATCGTCTTCAGGCGCCCGACGGCGCGACCCCCGGGCACGGCCAGGACCGGCGGGATCGACATATCCGCAATATGCGTCGCGCCCCCCGAAAGAAAGGTTAAGGACCTGTCACAAGTCGTTACAAATTCTTATAGCGTTCACCTAGCGTTATATGCCGCCTGTTATGGGGTCCGGTTGAGCAGCTCGAGCAGGGCCACCTCATCGAGGATCGGGATCTTGAGCCGCTGAGCCTTCTCGAGCTTGGAGCCGGGGTCGGCGCCCACTACGAGGTAGTCGGTCTTCTTGGAGACACCGGAGCCGATGCCGCCGCCGAGTGCCTTGATCCGCTCCTCAGCCTCCCCGCGGGTCAAGGAGCTTAGCGTGCCGGTCAGCACGAATGTCTTGCCGCTGAGCGGGCCCTCGCGGCGCTCGGGCCGCTTGATCTCGATCCCGGCCGCGAGCAGGCGCTCGATCAATCGGCGAGACTCTGGCCGCTGGAAGTATTCGTGGACCTCTTCCGCGACGGTCGGGCCCACGCCGCTGATCGCTCGGAGGTCATCGACGCTGGCAGCTTGCAGCCGGTCGATTGTGCCGAAGTGGTCCGCCAGCAAGCCGGCCATCGTCCAGCCGACATGGCTTATACCAAGGGCAGCGAGAAAGCGGAGAAACGTCGTCGACTTGCTGGCCGCAATGCGGTCGAGCAGATTTTGCGCCGACTTGTCCGCAAAGCCCTCCAGGGTGAGCACCTGGTCCTTCGTCAGGTGATAGAGGTCGGCGGGGTCCTTGACCAGCTTCCGATCGATCAGCTGCTGCAGCGTGGCGTAGCCCAGGCCCTCGATGTCGAGTGAGCCGACGAAGTGTCGCAGGTGCTCCAGCACCTGGGCGGGGCAG
>JALZAV010000120.1 GCA_030948145.1 Candidatus Dormiibacterota bacterium | reverse complement strand
GTGACCACCACCTTCCGGGCCCTGCCCAGCTGGTCGAGCCCACTGGTCTCCAGCTCGAGACCCCTGTCGGCGGTGATCACCTCGCCCCCGGTCAGCGCGGCTATGTCACCCAGCTGGGCGATTCGACGGTGGCCGAAGCCGGGCGCCTTGACCCCGACCGAGCGGAACGTTCCGTGGGCGTTGTTCGCGACCAGCATCCCGAGCGCGGCGCCCTCCAGGTTCTCGGCGATGATGACCAGCGGTCTGGCGTTCTTCATGATCCGCTCCAGCACCGGCATCAGGTGCTGGACCTTGGAGATGGTCTCGTTGGTGAGCAGGATGTACGGGTCCTCGAGCACCGCCTCCATCCGGCCCGGGTCCGTCACCATGTACGGGGAGACGTACCCGTTGTCGAACTGGAGCCCCTCGGTGAACTCCAGCTCGATGCCGAAGCTCTCCGACGGTTCGACGGTGATGACGCCCTCCTTGCCCACCCGGTCCATCGCCTCCGCGATGATGCCTCCGATCTCCGGGTCGTTGTTGGCGGAGATCGACGCGATCTGCGCAAGTTCGGCCTTGCTCTCCACCGGCCGGGAGGCGCCCGCCAGCTGCTCGACCAGCTGCCGGACGGCGCTCTCGATACCTCGCTTCAGCAGCACCGGGTTGCCGCCTTCGGCGACGCGGCGCATGCCTTCCCGGACCACGGCCTGGGCCAGCACGGTGGCCGTCGTCGTGCCATCGCCAGCCACGTCGTTGGTCTTGTTAGCGACCTCCTTCACCAGCTGTGCGCCCATGTTCTCGAACGGATTCGGGAGCTGGATCTCACGTGCGATCGTGACCCCGTCGTTGGTGATCGTCGGCGGCCCGGTCAGCTTCTCGAGCACCGCGTTGCGGCCCATCGGCCCGAGGGTGACCCGGACAGCGTTGGCGAGCTTGTCGACGCCCGCGACGAGGAGCCGCCGCGCCTCCTCGTTGAACCTCAGCTCCTTCGCCATCTGCGCTCCAATCCGCCTTCGCGATCCGTCAATTGACCGGCTTGAGGTCGAATCCGAGGTACTCGGCGCCGTCCTCGGGATTGGCGAACAGCAGCACGTGATCGTCCAGCACCACCATGCGGCCGTAGTGCGTCGACATGACCTCCTCGAAGTCGTGGGGGGCGAACTCGAATCCCACAGCCTCGGAGATCTCGTCCATGTCGAAGTCGATCTTGCCGATCCCGTCCACCCGGATCATCGACGGCAGCTCGCGGATGGTCACGCCCGGCTTGCTCGCCATCACGTTCGCGATGGTGTAGCCATTCTGGTTGTTCATCAGCGTGACGCCACACTGGTTCGAGGACGTGTGATTGGCCTTGCCGAATTCCTGGACCTGCTCCGCGATCGCCATCATCCCAACTCCTTCGGTGCTCTGACTTCGATCTCGTCGAGGTGCGCACGCATTCGCTCGGTGGTGTGGGCCAGCGAGTCCTCGAACCGCACGGGCTTTTCGGTCGGCTGCGACCAGATGGGCTGCAATTGCCGCGCCGCCGCCAGGCTCATGGGTACCCAGTCGCCAAGCCACTTTTCCATGAGCGTCCGGTTCGCGTCGCCATGCTTCGCGTCGTCGGCCAGGAGCTTGAAGAGCACCCTCGAGTAGCGCAGGTCCCGTTCGTAGTCGTTCTCGCCGGCACCCATCAGGGTCGGCGTCACGTAATCGCCGTTGGGCGCCGCAACCTGCATCACGAACTGGCTGCGGAAGAGCTCACCCACCAGACCCTCGAAGACGTAGTTGGCCGCGAAGACCGCCTCTGCCCAATCCCGCACCGCGGTCAGCCGTTCGACGTTCTCGCGCACCCCCTGCCAGTAGGGGTCGCTCCCCCAGACGGCCTTGTGAGCGGACCCATCGAATCCGGCGATCGCGTCCGAGATCTCCAAGTTGTAGAGCACGAGGTCCTGCGCAAAGCGGAGCTTGTGCATCGAGTTGACGGAGATCGCGTTGTTGATCATGTTCGTGGGCGCGTCGCGCTGAGCGGGCAGGAACACGTGCATCCCCAGCCCGTGCTCGGCGTGCATCCAGGCGCCAACGTGACGCTCGACTACCCTTGTCCAACCGGTCGACCAGCTTGCGTAGGCTTGGCGAGCCTTGGCGTTGGCAAGGTTCTGGGTGATCTGGCGCACCACGTTGGCGTTGTTGCGGTAGATGGTCTGCTCCCATTCCTCGTTGGGGTCCAGGAAGGCGTGCCAGTCCGAGGACTTGATCTTCGTCCATTCTTCGGGGAAGCCACCGGGGCCTTTGGCGAAGCCGTACACCCAGCCCTGTGTCAGGTGCCGCGCCGGATCGGGCTGCACATCCACGGTCACGTCCTCATAGAGCGACGCGTGGAGCTTGGCCGCCTTGAAGTAGTTGAACGAACGGCTCTTGGAGCTCGGGAACGTCAGCGCCCCAGCCTCGGCGTCGGTGAAGACGGGCTTTGGGACACTGCGTTCCTTCTTCTTGTCGGTCTCGACTGCCATGTGCTCCTCCTCCACTCGATGAAATCCGATTGAATCCGGACCGTCCTGTGACTTCGCTAATCGGCCTCCTCTTCCTCAGCGCTCGCGGTCGTCGTGAACTTGTCGTAGTGAACGCGCTCGGTCGGCACGCCCTTGCGCGCCATCAGCTCGATGCCCGCATCGACCATCGGCGGCGGCCCGCAGAGGTAAGCGTCGTACTCGGTCAAATCGGCCTCGCACCGGTCGAGAACGTCGGTGATGAAACCCACCTGCCCCTCCCAGGCGTCATCGGGTGACGGTTCGGAGAGGGCGAAGACGCACCGGAAGCCCGGCAGCCTGGCCTCCAGCTCGCGCAGCTGGTCGACATGGAACAGGTCGCTTCTAGTGCGCGCTCCGTAGTAGTAGGTCGCCTTGCGTCGGCTGCCACCCTCGGCGAGCGAGTTGAGCAGGCACCAGATCGGGGCCATGCCGGCCCCGCCGCCCAGGAACACGAGGTCGCGCTCCGAACGCTCGCGAAGTGTGAAGGTGCCATACGGTCCCTTCGCCTCGACCGAGTCACCCACCTTCAGGCCGTCTTCCAGGAGTCCTGAGAACCGACCCCCTGGATAGACCTTGATCATGAAATCCAGCCGGTCGTCGGTGGCAGGCGTGTTCGCCATCGAAAAGGACCGCGACCAGTCGGTTCCGGGAATGCGCAGATCCACGTACTGGCCCGCGTTGAACGCCATCTCACGCGGCTCCACCAGACGCAGCGCGAGCCGGCGGATGTCGCGCGTGAGGGCCTCGATCGCCTCGACCTGAGTCTTCACTATCTGGATGGGGACGCCAGACGTGAGCATCTCCTCGTCGTAGTTGATCAGCTCGACCACCAGGTCGCTGTAGGCATGCGCTCGGCAGAGCAGCGTGTAGCCCTCTTCCTTCTCGTAATCGGCGAGAGCGAAAGTGGAGTAACGTTCGAGGTCGATCTCCCCATCGATCAGGAAGGACTTGCAGGCGGAGCATTGCCCTTCCTTGCAGCCGTGCATCAGCATGAGGCCGCTTCGGAACCCACCCTCCAGGACGGTTTCGTCCTCTGAGACCTCGATCTCGATGCCGACGGGGTCGAACTTGACCCGGTGGGTCTTGGCCGTCATCGGCTGCGTACCAGCTGTTGCCTGGTCATTGGTCGGGTCGCGGTGACCTGCGACAGCGGCCGGTCCGCTGTCGCAGGCTCTCGCCGCTATCCTTATCGGCTCAGGCTTCGACCGGCGCCCGGCGCCCAGCCGGCCCCTGTCGGCGATAATCCGCGATGAACTTTTCGCGATCCTCCGGTGACATCTCGTTGAGCGTGATGTTGGGGCTCGCGAACTGGATCCCTTTGAACATGTCCACGGTCCAGAGCTTTTTGGGGTCGTCCAGCTCCAGGTGGGGCTGCGGGACCATCGTCTTCCCGTCGTCGCGGACGTAGCCCAGGTCCTTGATGATGTCGGCCACGTCCCAGTTGTGGTAAAGCGTCTCCCATTCCCGCTTGCCGGTCAGCCGGCCCATGTTCGGGGTCGGGCGGCCATTGTAGGTGGGACGGAAGGCAACGGCGTCGGTCCAGTGGCAGGGCTCCGAGCAGTAGGTCCTGACCTGACCGTCGACGGTGTCCATGACGATGTCCTCGCGGATCAGGCAGGGCACCATGCAGGTCCAGCAGCGGTGCGGGTAGACGTAGTTGACGTCCTCGAACGCAATCGCGTTGTGGCCGTTCGGCTTGGCCAGGCGGCTGTACTCCTCCCACCACTTGCCGTACTTGTTGTACCAGCCCGGGTACTTGTGCTCGAACCACTCGAAGTCCTCGTCGGTCATCCCGTCGATGCGCCAGTAGTTGACCGGCCAGCCGGTCGCGAAGAACTGCGCGACCTCGTGGACATAACCCTTGTTGATGATCCTGTTCCAGGCCTCCTCGATGAGGTCGTGTGGGATCTTGAGGCCGTACTTCTCGAGCGGAATGAGGTAGCTGCGGTAGTAGTCGTCGTAGATCCAGCGCCGCCACATCTCGGCGTAGCTCTCGCGATCCTTGCGGCGGTCCTTCGTCCCGTACTCGATGAAGGTGCCTATCGCGGCATCGACGACCGCATGATTGTTCCACCACGCATAGCGGAGGTCTCGCTCCAGCAGATCGCGGTTCTTCTCATCGGCGAGGGCCATCAGAAGGATGGAATAGCCATTCGAGATATGCCGCGACTCGTCCGACTGTACCGAGTGGAACACCGTCGGCAGCAGGTAGTCACCATTGGCGGCCGCTTCGGATGGCATCGCCACGAACAGCGTGTTCGTGAAAGCGGTCTCCGCCACGATGGTCAGATAGACGTTGGCTGCCGTGATGGCATCGCCGGTTATGAACCCTTCAGCAAACTGGCGCCCGATCGTGCCGGCGTAGCAGTTGGAGAACGCCTTCTCCGTTATGTCGAAGCCGGCCGGATCGATGTAATGATTCATGTACAGGCGCTTCAGGTTCATCTGGATGGTCGAGTGCCTGACCTCATCGATCATCTGGATCGCCAGCCCGTTGTGCACCTCAGGGTTCGGGACGGCGCCGATTGCGAGCGGCATGGCCCGTGCCGCGGAGATCTCCGGGAACGGGATGATGCTCAGGAACAGCTTTTGCCATTCCATCCAGCGCTGCTGGACCTGGCGGAACATGTTGCCGCGGATGGCGCCATCCATCG
>JALZAV010000119.1 GCA_030948145.1 Candidatus Dormiibacterota bacterium | reverse complement strand
GTCGCCTGGGACCGGTTCGCCTCGGTCGCCAGGATACCGACCGCCATCGCCTCCTGCGGTACGGCCTCGAGTGCCGCCTTGCCCTCCGCGCTTCCGACCCTGATGATCTTGACGCCCTTGCGCTGGCTTTTGAACAGCCGGAGGTGCAGAACGGGCGCGGCGTCGATCACCTCCTGGCCACCGAGCACGACGACGTGATCGCAGTTCTCGATGTCCGCGATCGGGAGCGTCATGTCGTCCGGTGAGGTGGCGGCGACATCCACCGTGCGGTGGTCCAGGTGGGGCGAGCGCAGCACGTCGCGGAAGAGGCGCTGGATGACAAAGAGTTCCTCGTTGGTCGATCCGGGCGAGGCCCATCCGGCGATCGGGGAGCCCGCGCGCTTGACCGCGTCGGCGACGAACTGGGCGAGCTCGGCATAGGAAACCTCCTCCAGCTTGCCATCGCGGCGAACCCGCGGCCGCTCGAGCGTCGACCGGTGAAAACTCGCATGGCTGTAGCGGCCCATGTCGCAGAGCCAGCTGTCATCGACCGCGACGTTCTCACGCGACTGGAAGCGGCCGATCTTGTTGCCGCGCGCGTCGATCTGGATGTTGCAGCCCATGCTGCAGCCCGGGCAGACGCTGGCGGTTCGATCGAGATCCCACGGCCGGCTGATGAAGCGGTACTTCCGCGACGTCAGCGCACCGACCGGACAGATCTCGGTCCAGTTGCCCTGGTAGTTGGACTGCGCCGGCTGGTCGTTGAAGGTCCCAATGATCGTGTGGACGCCGCGCTGGATCAGCGCCAGCTCGCGCTCGCCGGAAATCTCTTCGCTGAAACGGGTGCAGCGCCAGCACAGGATGCAGCGCTCCCGGTCGAGCACGATCTTGTCGGAGAGCGGGACCGCCTTGTCGAAGTGCGCCTTCTGGTAGACGTAGCGGCTGGCGCCGGGCCCGTACTGGTAGGTCTGATCCTGGAGCGGGCACTCACCGCCCTTGTCGCAGATCGGGCAGTCGAGCGGGTGGTTGATCAGCAGGAACTCGAGGACGCCCTTCTGGTACTTCTCTACCTGGTCGGTCCGGGTGCGGATGACCATGCCCTCGGTAACCTGCACCGCGCAGGCCGGCTGCATCTTCGGCATCTTCTCGACCTCGACCAGGCACATCCGGCAGACGGCGACCGGCGCCATCTTTGGATGCGAGCAGAATATCGGAATGTCGATCCCGACTCTCTTGGCGGCGTCGAGGATCAGGGTGCCCTTCGGCACCGTCACCGAGACGCCGTCGACCGTGACCGTGACCTGGTCGGTTTGGACGGCAGCCACTAGGCAACCGCCTCCACGACCTGCTTCTTGAAGGGGCAGCCCTTCTCGACGACATGTTGCTCGAACTCATCGCGGAAATACTTGATGACGCTGCGTGGGAACCACGTCGATGTATCGCCGAGCAGGCAGAAAGAACGGCCCTCGATGTTGTACCCGATGTCTAAAAGCAGCTCGATGTCGCCGGGCTTCGCCGTGCCAGCCTCCAGACTCTCGAAGAGGTTCGCCATCCAGAAGGTCCCCTCGCGGCAGGGTGTGCACTTACCGCAACTTTCGTGATGAAAGAACTTCACGTAACGGCGCGCGGCATCAACCATGCAGGTGGTCTCGTCCATCACGACCATCCCGGCCGCACCCGCCATAGATCCCGCCTTCTGAATTGCATCAGCGTCTAAGGCCACATCCAAGTGTTCAGGTAGCAGTACCATCATCGAGGCGCCGCCCGGCTGAAACGCCTTCAGCTTGCGGTTCTTCCAGACCCCACCGCCGAGTTCTTCGATCAATTCCCGGATCGGCGTGCCGTTCTCCAATTCATAGTTGCCCGGGCGGTTGACGTGCCCGCTCAGACACCACAGCCTCGTACCTTTGAAGGTCTCCGTGCCCATGGAGCCGTACCACTCGGGACCGTTCATCACGATGTGGCGAAGATTCGACAGGGTCTCGACATTGTTGACAACGGTCGGCTTGCCGTAGAGGCCCTTGACCGCCGGGAACGGTGGCTTCAGGCGGGGCTCACCGCGGTAGCCCTCCAATGAGGTCAGCAGCGCCGTCTCCTCACCGCAGATGTAGGCGCCGGCGCCTCGATGCAGGATGACGTCGAGGTCGTAGCCCTTGCCCAGGACGTTCTTGCCCAGGTATCCCGCTGCGCGCGCTTCGCCAATCGCGGCCTCGAGCGCCTCGTACTGGGGCAGGTACTCGCCGCGGATATAGATGAAGGCGAGGTTCGAGCCGATCGCGTAGGCCGCGATCATGACGCCCTCCAGGACCTGGTGCGGGCTCTTTTCGATCAAGTAGCGGTCCTTGAAACAGCCCGGCTCACTCTCGTCCGCATTGCAGACGAGGTAGCGCGGGTACATGCCCTTGGGGAGAAAGCTCCACTTGCTGCCGGTCGGGAAGCCGGCGCCCCCGCGGCCGCGAAGGCCGCTCTTCTTCACCAACTCGACCAGGTCGTCCGGCTGCATCTCGAGCGCCTTCTTGAAGCCGGTGTAACCGGCGTGGTGCTCGTAGACGCCAATCTCGTGGAGATTTTCGACCGCGAAGTCGCGGGTCAGCACCGGCTTGAGTCCCATTACTTCTGCGTCTTCTTTCCGCGGGGGCGCGCACCCTCGGCGCCGCTGCGGGCCTTCTCGCCGGCCACCGGCGCCACGGCCTCGGCTTTCGCCGGCTTGCCCATTTCGTGAGGAGCCGGCGCGGTCCGCAGACGCTGGAAGATGGCGTCGGCCTTGTCATTCGTGAGGTTTTCCTCGAAGCGGTGATCGACCTGCATCATGGGCGCCCCACCACAGGCGCCGAGACACTCGATCGTCGAATGCCAGGTGATGGCGCCGTCCGGCGTCGTCTGGCCGTCGCGGACACCGAGCCGCCGCTCGACGTGGGCGGCCAACTCATCGGCGCCGCGAAGCATGCAGGGCGTGTTGACGCAGATCACGACCTCGTGCCGGCCCTCCGGCCGCATCAGAAACATCGAATAGAACGATGCGGTCGCCTCGATCAGCGACGGTGGCAGCCCGAGCTGCTCGGCGATCTCCCCCATCGCCTCATCGGTCACGTAGCCCTGCTCGTGCTGGACAGCCCAGAGCGCGGGCAGGATCGCGGACTGCCTCGAGGGGTAGAGCGCCGCCGAGGCGCGGATCCGTTCAGCCGTTTCTTGCGTCAGCGCCACTTAGCGGTCCACGTCCCCGAGGATGAAGTCCATGCTCCCCATGATGGCGATCACGTCTGCCACCAGGACACCCCGGACGAGCTGACGCAGGGGCTGCAGGTTGCAGAAGGACGGCGGCCGGACCTTCATTCGATACGGCTTGTTGGCACCGTCCGACACGAGGTAGAAGCCCAGCTCGCCGCGCGGGCTCTCGACAAAGCTGTAAACGTCGCCCACCGGGCCCTTGAAGCCCTCGCTCACCAGCCGGAAGTGGTGGATGACCGACTCCATGCTCTTGCTCAGCTCGGCCCGTGGCGGCAGAGCCACCTTTCGGTTGTTCGTGAGCCACGGCCCTTCCGGCAAATTGTCTTTCGCCTGCTGCAGGATCTTGAGACTCTCGCGCATCTCCTGGACACGAACTGTGTAGCGATCGAAGCAGTCACCGTTTCGTCCGAGCGGGACGTCGAAGTCATACTGCTCGTAGCCGCAATAGGGAAACGCCTTGCGCACGTCGTAATCGACGCCGGAGGCGCGCAACATCGGACCGGTCACCCCGGCCTCGATTGCCTGCTCGCGGGTCAGCGGCCCGACGCCACGAAGACGCTCCAGCCAGATTGGATTGTTCGTCAGCATCGACTCGAAGTCGTCGATCCGCGGCGGCATGACGTCGATGAAGCGCTGCAGCTGGTCGAGCCAGCCGTCCGGGAGATCCCAGGCAACCCCGCCGACGCGGGTGAACGAGGTCATCATCCGGACGCCGGAGTACAACTCGTTCAGATCGAGGATCAGCTCGCGGTCGCGCCAGGCATAGAAGAACCCCGAGTAGACGCCGAGATCAAGACCGGCGGTGCCGAGCCAGAGCTCGTGGCTGCCGAGGCGGGCGAGCTCCATCATCATCACCCGGATCGCCTGGGCGCGCGGCGGGACCTCGATCTCCATCAGCTTCTCGACGGCGCTGGTAAAGCCGACGTTGTTGATCGGTGGCCCGAGGTAGTCCATCCGGTCGCTGAACGTGATGCCCTGGGTGTAGGTCTTCTCCTCGAATGACTTTTCGAAGCCGGTATGCAGGTAGCCGATATCCGCATCGGCGTCTTTCACGACCTCGCCATCGAGCTTCAGCTTGACCCGGAGGACGCCGTGGGTGCTGGGGTGCTGCGGGCCCATGTTGAGGTCCATCCACTCGGCCTCGCCCTCTTCGGCGCCCCGGATGCGCGGCTCGAGAAACACGTCAGCCACGGATCGCGTCGGGCTCCAACCCCTCGAGCTTCTGGTCGCTGAAGATGACCGGCTCACCGAAGGAGACGTAGTCTTTGCGCAGCGGGTAGCCTTCCCAGCTGGCCGGCATCAGGATGCGGCGCAGATCCGGATGGCCCGCGAATTTGATGCCGAAGAGATCGTAGGTTTCGCGCTCGTGCCAGTCGGCCGGGGGCCACACGGACGTCATGCTCGGGACGGTCGGCTCGGGCATGGCGGCCGTCGTCTTGATCCGGATTCGCGTCTTGTTGGCGAGGGAGCGGACCTCCCAGACGACGGTGAAGCGCGGCTCCCGGGCCGGCCAATCGACCGCCGTCGCGTAGAGGAAGTAGTCGAAGCCCTCGGCCTGCTTGAGATGACGGGCAACCTCCAGCACCGACTCGGATTCGACCACGATGCTGAGATCACCTCGAAAGTCGGAGCTTTCCTGGATGGAGCCCGGAAAGGTGGAATTGATCCGCTGGACGAGCGCGTTCGCGGCACTCTCGCTCATGGTTGGCTGGACCGGGTTGGCGTCGGTCAAGCCGAACGCTTGACCAGCGGCTCGCCGCGAATCCTGCGCTGCAACTTCACGACCGCGTCGATCAGCGCCTCGGGACGGGGCGGGCAGCCAGGAATATAGATGTCGACCGGGACGATCTTGTCGACACTCTGGACGATGGCGTAGTTGTTGAACATGCCCGCAGAGGAGGCGCAGGCGCCCATCGCGATCACCCACTTAGGCTCGG
>JALZAV010000118.1 GCA_030948145.1 Candidatus Dormiibacterota bacterium | reverse complement strand
ACCGCGGCGCCAGACGGACCACCACAGCTCCCGATCGACAAAACCGCGGCGAATACGCCCACGAGCCTCCCAACGCTGCTGGTTTTCAACTTCAGTAGATAGAACCCTGTGGCGACCGAGCCATTGCGTGATCAGCGAACGCGGTGACCGACCGCGTTCAGCGGCTCGAGGAGGCCGGCGTGATCAAGGGCTACGCGCTATTGATCGATCCCCGAGCTGTCGGCTTTCCGGTGGCCGCGTAGGTCAGGATCCGACCCGAGCCGCGCCAGCTACCGAAGATCGCCGAACTCGCGGCGCAAACCCCTGAGGTGGTCGAGTGCCACCGCATCACCGGAGACGATTGCTTCCTGATGAAGGTGCACGTTTCGGCGGTTGACCAGTTGGAGGTCGTCCTCGATCGCTTCCTGCCCTACGGACAGACGACGACCTCGATCATTCAGTCGTCGCCTGTCACGCTCCGTCCGCTGCCCTTGCCGCGCTAGGGCACCTGTACCTGGTGCCAGTGCGCACCACCATCGGTCGTGCGCAGAAGTTCGTTCGTTGTATCGTTTGGCCCCGCGATCGCGAAGGCCCAGCCGTTGTTGACGTCGGTGAACGTCATCTGCAAGATGATCGGGGAGTTCTTACTGCTGAAGACCTGCCACGTCTTACCGCCATCGTTCGTCCGCGCCACGCCCGGGCCCGCCTGCGGAACCGGCTCACCGGAAGTCCGCTGGTTCGTTGTCGTGAACCACCAGTGGTTGGCGTCGAGGTAGAAGTTCTGCCATTCGTTGCCGGTCGGCCTGACTCCGCTGGCCTGGAGTTCGCGAGGGTTCACCCAGGTGTGACCCCCGTCCGTGCTTGTGTAGATGTACTGGCGCTCGACGTTGTAGCTGTTCCCATCGCTCGACATTTGTCCGAAAAAGACCGGCAGTAGGACATTTGCATCGCTGAGCTGCACCGGATAGCCAAGGACCATCGCCTTGCTCGCCATGCCCGCTGGCCTGACAACGGTCACAGCGGTCCACGTACCGCCTCCATCGGTCGTTTCCAGGAGGCCCGAGGCGCTGGCAGTGACGACGGTACCGGCAGAGTACCAGCCATGCTGCTTGGTGACGAATTCAAGGCTCGTCTCGCCGACTCCGGACGTATGGCCGAATACGCCGACCCCACCCAGGGAGGCGTTGAAGGGGATCTGGCCGACCTTGGCCCAGGTTGCGCCTCCATCGTCCGTCCGATAGAGCGCCCATTGCTCCGGCACCGATTGACCAACGGCGATCTCGCCAGAGCTCACGACCCAACCAGTCAATCCTCGGAAGTACGTCTGTGAGGACATGCCAAATTGTCGCGATGGCTGCTGCGTCCAATGAGACCCACCATCAGTCGTCGTAAACACCGTCAGTACCTGGTTGACAGCTTTGGTGCAGGTTGTCGTCGCGCCGCATGGCCTCGTGATCTCAAAGGTCCAGAGCACGCCTTGCCGCTTATCGACACTCCAGCTCATCCCGTCGTAGATGCCTGTGAAGTGGAGCTGGTCTTGCCAGGTCTGTCCGCCATCAACCGTGTGGTACAGCACATTCGTCGTTGGCTTGGTCGACCGGCCTGGATCCAGCGAGCGGCTCACGACCCAATCGCCGGCGCCATCCGTCCCGATTGAGATGGCATGCATACTGGAACTCGACTGCGAGGCCGGCGCAGGATTGCCAAAGGCGTGATTGCGGAGCGCAACACCGGCGGCCAGGCTACCCGCAAAGACCACCACCGCCGCGGCGGCGAGGACCTGGCGAGAGAACGAGCCACGCCGAGCCGGCTCTTGCACCTCGTTGCTCAGCCGGATGATCCGCTGCTCCATCCCGACCGGCGGGACCTGGCGATCGACCTCCGCGAGATAATTCTGCAGCCGCGGCTCGATGGGTTCCTTATTCATCATTGGATAGCTCCTGTCGAAGTTTCTTCAGTCCGCGGTTGAGTTGCGACCGGGCGGTTCCTGGCCGGCACCCCATCAGCGCCGCGCATTCGTCGAGGGTGTAGCCGTCGCGATAGTGGAGCCGGATGACGGCCCGTTGCCTCAGGGACAGCTGGCTATACGCTCGGTCGAGATCCGGATCACTCGCCGTCGATGGCCGCTCGTCCCGTTCGTTGTCCGACAGGGGCAGTAAGCCAAACCGCCGGCGCCGGATCCCAAAGCACTGACGCACGCAAATTGTCTTCAGCCAGGCGGTGCGGCGGGTGGGATCACGGAGCGTGTTCCAGGACCGCCATGCCAGTTCCATCGTTTGCTGCACGGCATCTTCCGCTTCCGGGCTGTTCCGGAGGATCGAGACCGCCAGGCCGTAGAGGGCCCGGCTCTCGGCTCGTACGGCCTGTTCGAACGCATCGTGGTCGTTTAAGACCGCCTCGGAAGCCATCTGCATACACCCTAGTGTGGCTGGGAGTGACTTTGGTTTACAGGCAAGACGCCCGGGCGTACGATCGTTACTCGCCCAGGACCATGACCCCGTATCTGGCGGCCGACCGCTCCCGCCGTCTCATCCTCATAAGCGCGGTCACGGGTGTGCTCGCGATCGCCGCGATCGTACTGATCGTCCTGATGACCCAGAGTCCCGGGCGCGGGCTGTCCCATGACAATGCGGTTCGCATCGCCCGGACGCATGTCAGCACGGCCGCGACCAGCGTCCGCTCCGCCGAAGTCAGGCATAACTTCGACACGGGATTCGGGCTCCCCGTGCACAAATGGACCTGGCTGGTCACATTCAACGGCCACTGGGAGATCGCCTGCACCGGGAACTGCGTAAGCAGCTCAGAATGGGTCGCGATCGATTACTACACTGGAGACTGGATCGCATCGGAATTCGAGTATCCGAACCCGGCGCACTGACGATGGACAACTACACCCTGATCCGGGAGGCGATTGCGAAGCGGCAGCAGGTAGTCGCCACCTACCGCGGATTTGAGCGCGAGCTGTGTCCCCACGCGATCGGTATCAGCAAGCGCCATGAGCGTCAGGGACTCTTCTATCAGTTTGCCGGCGGGAGCGCCAGCGGCCTCGGCCCGCCCGGCTCTGCAGACAACTGGCGCTGCATCCTGATCGACGAGATGCACCACGTCTCCGTCCGCGACGGAGAATGGCACACGGCACCCGACCACACGCGCCTCAACACCTGCCTCTTCCATCAACTCGACCTGGAGGTGCATTCGTAGCTGGGGTGACCGCGCACCCCTCTTTGTTGTAACGCTGCCCGGGCGCACCTCATGGACCACTCAGGCCCGGTTGGCTGCGGCGCCCCCGGCACCCCGCTTACTGCTGCTTCCTTCCGGACCTGACAGGGTTCACGGAACCAGGTCGCGCAGGACCAGGCCATCAACGCAGTCACACAACGCACGACTCCGGATAGCGCACCCCGCAGAGGGGAATTCAACCCCGCTGTAGCGGATTGCGGGTACAGGGCACCGCTAACTCCCCGTCTAGCGCGATCCGCACTATCTTACTTGGCGCAAAGGCCGGGGCCGGGCTGCCGTTGTAGGTGGAATGGCTCTCGCCCAACAAGGACCACAACCACAGGAGGTTCCCGGACCGACCCTTACGCTCCGGCTCGATCCCCTCCACAACCTGTTAGACGTCATTGTTCTCGGCTTCGTCATCGCCTACCTCGCATACATGGGCCTCGGCGAAATCCTCGCCTTTGGTTGGGTCAGCGAGGGCGCGATCCCGAAGAACTTCGCCATCTTTGTTCCTACCGCCCTGGTGTTCCTGCTGGTTGTCTGGGGCCGTTTCCGACGGGTCCGACTCAGGGTCAGCGAGGATGAGGTCGAGGCGGTCAGCTTTTGGGGTGCGCGCAAGCGTTGCCGCCTTGACGAGCTGCGGGAGGTCACCGAGGAAGGACACGTTCTGGGCCGCCGGCTTGTCTTAATGAAGAAGGACGACACCGTCGCCTTTACGGTCCGTCGCGATGTCTGGACCCGGATGCAGTTGGGCTCGCTGGAGACCTTCCTCGGCGTGCCGGTGTCCGGCGCCCGCGAGCCTCGTCAGTTGGGGCTCGGCGGATGGCTGGCAGCCGCCTTCGTCCTGGGACTTGACGTGCTCTTCCTTGTCTCTGGTGGCGGCGCCCTTGTCAAGGCCCACGACGCTGACACCGCCGCCCTCGCCTACCAGAGGGGAGCAACCGCCTGCCCAAGACCGAACCCGCCCTACGGACCCTGTGTCTCGTATTACACGGTCACGGTGGAGTCGGTCGGGAATTCTGCCGGAAGCCACGCCGTACGACTCGCGTTCGACAGCGAGACAAAAGCGACGGTTCTGATCGATAGCGCCGATCGGACGAAGTTGCAGGTCGGTGCGGTTACTGGCGTCCAGTGGTGGGACGGCCACCTGACGTCGCTTCGCGTCGACGATAAGACATGGTTGCGGACCAGGCGGAACCCCTTCGAAGTCGAGCAGGTCGCCCGAACCGGGCTGCCGCTGCTGGCTGTCGCGTTTTTTGCCCTGTACCCGATTCTCCGTCGACTCCACCCGATCGTCAGGTAGGCTCGCCCGCGCGGTCATGCCTCCGGCGCACCAGGTGGCCCGAAGCGCAGCAGCGACCAGGCCCCCAACCAGGCGGCCAGGCCACCGAATACGATGCCGGCTCCGAGATAGATCGCCAGGTTCGAGATCTGGGTCACTGGATCGTAGGCGGCGTGCTGCGCGGCCGCACTGAGATGATTGAAGGCGGCCTGCCCAGCCGGCGAGAAGCTCAGGATGAGCGAGATCGCTGCCGTCCGCATCAGCTCACTGACGCCGCCCGCGATCGCGCCTGTCTGCCAGGCAACGGTCGTGCTTCTCGTGGCGATCGCGATCTTCCGACCGGCGGAGCCGAAGATCAGGAAGCTGAGGACGGTGCCGGTCAGCGACGAGAACTGGCTCAGCGGGTATTCCCGCGCGATGTACACCGCGCCCGCCAGCACCACGATGCCGAACGCCCCACCGATCAGGCCGAACACCACGCCGTCGCGGATGGAGAGCCCGAGGTGCTTCAATTCAGCCGGCTGATCAGGTCGCTGCGCAATTGCTTTACGCGAGCGGCATCCTCTGGTTCCGGGCGGATCCCCAGGTATCGCGTGAAGTCCTTGAGCGCCCCGCTGTCACGGTGCAGTTGCAGCTGGAGCATCCCGTGGTCCCGCCACTCCGCGGTCAGGTGCGGGTCTGCGAGCAGGATCCGGTCGCT
>JALZAV010000117.1 GCA_030948145.1 Candidatus Dormiibacterota bacterium | reverse complement strand
ATATTCACGATCGTGAGATCGAGCAGGATCATGAAGAAGCCGAGGCAGAGGACCAGCAGCACGAGCCACGGGTTGTGCTTGGTCACGTACGCCGGTTGCGATGACATCCTGGCAGTCTAAAAAATCAACGCCCCGAATTGCCGGATCGAACTGTCTTTAGCAGCGGGCGGCGATAAAGCGGGAGGCCCGATGGGCCATCGACATGATCGTGATCATGGGGTTGACGCCCGAGGCGCTGGGGAAGGCGCTGCCGTCGGCGACGAAAAGGTTTCGCACAGCATGTGTTTCGTGGTCCGGCTTGATCACCGAACTCTCCGGATCGTTTCCCATCCGGCAGGAGCCCATCTGGTGAAAGCTGAGGTACCCCATCTGCCCGACGCCATAGCCTCGACGGTCGACCTCGTCCATGAAGCCCTGGAGCCCGCCGTGCTGCCCAGGCCGATAGGACACGAAGGCGGCCTGGCTGGTAAAGATCTCGAGCGCCCCGGCAGCCTCCATGATTCGAGCGCTGGCCTCGATCCCCTGCCGCACATCTGCCAGGTCCTCGCGTGAGAGCCGGTAGTCGACCCGGGCGGTTCCGTTCGTTGCCGTGACGCGGCCGGAGTGATGGTCGCGAACCAGGGGGGCAGCGACCGACATGTGCGAGAGCGACCGCATCAGTCGGCGGTAGTGCACGGGATCGCGCCACGGGGCCGCCAGCGCCAGGATGGCGGGATGCATCGGGCCCGACTCGATCTTCACGCCGTGATGGCGTCCGTCACTGTTGATGAACTCGTCCGAGTAGATCGCCTGCATGGTGCCATCCCACGGATTCGTCGCTTCCTCAAAGATGCCGGCGACGGCGGTACCGGGATGCAGACGGAGGTAGGCCCCGACCGCCTTGCCTCGCACCCCGCTGCGCTGCAGCAGGGCGGGCGTCCCGATTGCGCCTGCCGCGGCGACCACGGCGCGGCTCCGGACGATAAGGGTCCAGGCTGGTTGGTCGGCCTGCCGTACGGTGGCCCGTACCCCAACCGCCTGCCCATCCTCGATCAGCACGCGGTCGACCTTGCAATTGACGACGATACGCGCGCGATGTTCGTAGGCGTCCTGCAGGTAGGTCTTCAGCGTCGACTGCTTGGCGCCCGATTGGCAGCCGAGGCCGCAGTAGCCGCAGCGAGCGTCCTGGGTGCACCCCTTGACGTTGCGCGGCATATACCCGACGTGCCAGCCGAGCCGCTTGAGCCCCCGTTCCAGCACGCGCTCGCGGGCGCTGACGCCCGAGTGATCGAGGTTGACCCCGAGCCGCTCGGACACCGCATCCATGGAGGCGGTGTACTCATCGCCGACAAACGCGGGCAGCCCGTATCGTGTGGCCCATTCCTCACGCAGCCAGTCGGGCGAGCGGAAGCTGGTGGCGTAGTTGACCAGCGTCCCGCCGCCGAGGCAGCCGCCGGCGACCAGCGCAATTGCCGCGTCGGAGGTGGCGGCAAAGCCTCCCTGGAAATAGAGCTTCCGCATCATGGAGAGCTCGAGCTGGTCGAAATCGGCTTCGTTGTAGTAGCCGCCCTCCTCCAGGACGATCACGTCCTTCCCGGCTGCCGCCAGCTCCGCGGCCACGACACTGCCCCCGGCACCCGAGCCAACGACGACGGCATCGCAGGTCAGCGTGGTATCGCCATCGACCGTCGTCGTCCTGATTGGCTTCGGCACCGGCATCGGAGCGGAAACGGGGCCCGGGTAGCCGATCTCCGGCCAGACCGGGTTGCTCCCGTCGGCCTCGGTCTCTCCGAGAAACGCGAGCAGCGACAGGCGCTTGAAGATCTGGAAAAGCTGCCGCCGGAATGTCAGACGGCTGGTCGACCAACGCGTCATCTGCCGCGTGCGCTGGTCACGGGACCAGAGGTAAAAGGGGACCGGCCGCCCGGTGAGCAGAAACGTCCCCGATCGCCGGGCGAAGACCCCGAGGATTAGCTCAAGCTTGTCGCGATCAGCCCTGGATGGCAGGCGGCGGATGGATTCCGCCATCGAGGCGGCCACCCGAAGCGGCGATCCCGAGTGGCCCATGCCGCCGATGAATGTGTCCGCCATCGCGACCAGGACTCGGGACTTCGTATCCCGGCCTGCCGAGACGGGCGGCGCCTTGACCGCGGTTGACATTGATTCCTGCCCCCTCGCCGGATCGATCAGTGTGGAACATCATAAGCACGAGCGAACGTATTGGCTAGAGCCCTTTGGTCGCCGGACCCCGTAGGCTCAGGCGATGCGGTACGTGGAGGTATCGGGCGCCCGGATGTCGGTCATCGGTCTCGGCTGCTGGCAGTTCGGTTCACGGGAGTGGGGCTACGGCGACGACTATGCCCGGACGGAGGCGGCCGCGATCGTCAAGCAAGCCCTGGACGATGGGATCACGCTGATCGACACGGCGGAGTTTTACGGCCTGGGCCGTTCCGAGGCCATCCTTGGGCGGGCGATCGCCGACCGCCGATCGCAGGTCTTCCTGGCGACCAAGATCCTGCCGCTTTTCCCGATTGCCAGCATCGTGGCGCAGCGAGCCCACGCAAGCGCCCGCCGGCTGGGGGTCTTAACGATCGATCTCTACCAGCTGCATTTTCCCAATCCGCTGGTGCCGCTTTCGAGGTCGATGGCGGGGATGCGGCAACTGCAGCGACTGGGCCTCGTGGAGCATGTCGGGGTGAGCAACTACTCGCTCAAGGGCTGGCAGACGGCCGAGCGCGCGCTGGGCAGCCCCGTCCTGTCGAACCAGGTTCAGTTCAGCCTGGTTCGGCGAAACCCATTGCGGGATTTGGTGCCTTACGCGCAGCACCAGGGGCGCGTCATCATCGCTTACTCGCCGCTGGCGCAGGGCATGCTGTCCGGACGCTACGACGCCACGCACCGGCCCGGAGGAACCGTGCGGCGGCGGAACGGTATCTTCTCCCCCGCGAACCTCGACCGGGCCAGTGGGTTGATCACCGCGCTGCGCGAGATCGGGAAGGTGCATGGCGCGACGCCCTCCCAGATCGCCCTCGCCTGGCTGATCCGAATCCCGAACGTCGTGGCCATCCCTGGCGCCAGCCGCGCCAGCCAGGTCGTGGAAAATGCTGCCGCGGCCGACATCGCGCTCAGCGGTGAGGAAGCGGAGAGGCTGCTCGCCGAGGCCGAACGCTTTTCGCCCTGAGCTGCGCCCACCGTGGTAGACACGAGACAATGGCTGGCATGTGCTATTCGAACCAGGCGCGGCCCCCGCTCCCGCCCATCCTCGGTGGCTCCCGGGACGACCGCGAACTGGTGCTCACGGCGAACGACGGCAATCGCCTCGGCGCCTACGCCGTGCGCGCCATAAAGCCGATCGGCGCCGGGATCGTGATCATGCCCGACGTTCGTGGGCTCCATCCCTTCTACAAGGAACTGGCCCGGCAATTTGCCGGCACCGGAGTAGACGCCGTCGCGATCGACTACTTCGGCAGGACGGCCGGGATCGGCGAGCGGGCCGACGATTTCGACTTCAAAACCCACATTCCGCAAACCAGGCCGGAACACGTTTCTGCCGACGTCGCCGCGGGCATCGAATACTTGAAGTCTGCGGATGGTGGCGCGGCCGGCGCGCTCTTCACCGTCGGGTTCTGTTTCGGCGGCGGGATGTCGTGGCGGCAGTCCGCGGCCCAGGCGGGATTGAGCGGCGCGATCGGCTTCTATGGTCGGCCCTCCGTCGCCCGGGACGCCATTCCGGGAATGAAAGCGCCGCTGCTCCTCCTGATCGCCGGCGATGACCAGGCCACTCCCCAGGAGGAATTCGTCAAGTTCGATCACGAGCTCACCGACGCCCGCGTTCCACATCAGAAGGTCGTGTACCAGGGCGCGCCGCATTCCTTCTTCGATCGCAGCTTCGAGCAGCACAAGGACGCCTGCGAGGATGCCTGGCGCCAGATGCTGTCGTTCATCGGCGAGCGCAGGAGCGCGCATCGTCGCTAGATTGAATCTGGGCAGGGCGGGGATTTTTCTTGGCTCGATGGCCCTTCTGCCGGCACCCGAGATGCGCCGCGCCGTTGCCGAGATCGAGGCGATGGGATTCGGCACGATCTGGATCGGCGAGGCGAGCAGCCGGGAGCCGTTCGCCCTTTGCGCGATCGTGCTGGCAGCGACTCAGCGCATCCGCGTCGCAACCGGGGTCGCCAACATCTGGGCGCGCGATGCGCAGGCGATGGCGAACGGAGCCCGCACCCTGGCCGAGGCGTGGCCCGATCGCTTCATCCTTGGTATCGGGGTGAGCCACGCCACCCTGGTCAACTCGCGTGGCCACCAGTATGACAAGCCGCTAAGCGCGATGAAGGCCTATCTCGACGCCATGCAAGAGGCACCCTACCGGGGTGCGGAGCCGGCCGTGCCGGCGCCGATCGTACTGGCGGCGCTCGGCCCGAAGATGCTGGAACTGGCGAAAGACCGGACCGCGGGCGCCCACCCGTACTTCGTGCCGGTGGAGCACACAAAAGGCGCGCGTGCCATCCTCGGTCCGGACCGGCTGCTGGCTCCGGAGCATGCTTTGGTATTCGCCGCGGATCGCGCGACGGCGCGCCGGACAGGCGATAGGTACACGCGATCGTACCTGGAGCTGCCGAACTACCACAACAACCTGGAGCGCCTCGGCTGGTCCGGCGCGGACCTCGAGGGCACCGGCAGCGACCGGCTCTTCGATGCGGTGGTCGCCTGGGGCGACGACGCGACGATCGCGAAGAAGGTACTCGGGCATATCGAGGCGGACGCCGACCAGGTGGTCGTCCAGGTCATCACCCCCACGCCCGACATCGCGCCGACCAGCGAGCTCAGGCGACTCGCGCCCCTCCTGCTCCGCTAGCGGGGGAGAGCGCCCAGCGCCGCGGCGTCCGCGCGGAAGGCTCGCTCGTCGATGGGCGGACGCTCGGTCTCCGGGAAGGGAAACGGCCACTCAGGGCGCGGATCGTCCGCAAACCGAGGAAGGACGTGAGTATGTAGATGGGGCAGCGAATTGCCAAGCACGTTGTAGTTCAGCTTGATCGGCTTGAGGTAAGCCTCCAGCGCACGGGCCACGTGCAGCACCTCGAGCCAGTAGGCGCTCGCCTCTTCCGGCGACAACTCGGTTGGTTCTGCCACATGGCGACCTCGCCAGATGACGATGGTGTAGCCGCGCTGGATGTCAGCCCGCTGGAGATAGGCGTCGGAAACCGTGCCGGTATGGATCCGGACCCCATATC
>JALZAV010000046.1 GCA_030948145.1 Candidatus Dormiibacterota bacterium | reverse complement strand
GCCTCGAGCTGCACACCGTCTGCGAGGAGGCGCGCTGCCCCAACATCGGCGAGTGCTGGGAGGCGCGGACGGCGACCTTCATGATCCTGGGCGACACCTGCACCCGGGCCTGCGGCTTCTGCGCCGTCAAGACCGGCCGGCCGGGCACGCTCGACCTCGGGGAGCCGGTCCGGGTGGCTGAGGCGGTGGAGCGGATGGGCCTCAAGCATGCGGTGATCACCTCGGTCAACCGCGACGAGCTGGAGGACGGTGGGGCGGCGATCTTCGCCGGCACCATCCGGCAGATCCGCAAGCGCCTCCCGGCATGTGGCATCGAGGTGTTGATCCCCGATTTCATGGGTGAGGAGGAGTCGCTCCGCACCGTCATGGGGGCCCGGCCCGACATCCTGAACCACAACATCGAGACCGTGCCCCGCCTCTATCCACAGGTGCGGCCCAAGGGACGCTATCCGCGCTCGCTCGAGTTGCTAGCCCGGGCGAAGCGGATGGACGCGACCGTCTACACCAAATCGGGCATCATGCTCGGGCTCGGAGAGGATCTTGATGAGGTCGTGCAGGTCTTCCGTGACCTGCGCGCCCACGATGTCGAGATCCTGACGGTTGGGCAATACCTGCGGCCGACCGCGAACCACCTGCCCCTCGTCCGCTACGTGACGCCCAATGAGTTCGCTCAGCTGAAGGTCGAGGCGCTCGCACTCGGGTTCCGGCACGTCGAGTCCGGACCGCTGGTGCGCAGCTCCTACCACGCCGCCAACCAGGTGCCGGAGCGGGCGGCGGCGGGCTAAGGCGGATGGAGATTCGCCGCCTGGGCCTGGTCCCCTACGCGGAGGCGTGGCAGCTCCAGAACCGCCTGGCGGAGGAGCGGGCCGCGGGCACGATTCCGGACACCCTGGTCCTGTTGCAACATCCGCATACCTACACCATCGGGCGTCGCGGTACCCGCGACCACGTATACCTGACGGACGCGGAACTGGCCGAGCGCGGCATTACCTGCCTGGAGGTCGACCGTGGCGGAGACGTCACCTATCACGGCCCCGGCCAGCTGGTCGGCTATCCGATCCTCGACCTGGGCCCGAACCCGGACGTGGGCGCCTACCTCCGCGCCCTCGAGGAGAGCCTGATCGAGGTGCTGGAGCAATTTGCGATCAGTGCCGGCCGCATGCCGGAATACACCGGCGTCTGGATAGGCGAGGAAAAGATCGCCGCCATCGGGGTGAAGCTGGCTCGCGGCATCACCACCCACGGGTTCGCGCTGAACGTCACGACCGATCTCGAGCTCTTCCGGCACATCCTGCCCTGCGGGATCCCGGACAAGGGTGTCACCTCGATGGAGCGCCAGCTCGGCCACGCCCCACCAATGGTCGCCGTCGAAGCGGCGGTCATCGCCCGCCTGGGCGCCAACCTCGCCAGGCTCGGCCGACAGACCGCCCGCGTTGCATAATTGACCCCGCCCACGGGCGGTTAGCTCAGCTGGTAGAGCGTCTGCTTTACACGCAGAATGTCGGGGGTTCGAGTCCCTCACCGCCCAAACCCGTATTCGAAAGGTCAACGTGCTCGCCAAGCTTGACCGGCTTTTTAGGTCAGTGAGCGACTTTACCCGGTTGCTTGAGCGCTCAAAAGCTGAGGGCTGGAAAGTCGTTGCCCTTGACCTTGGGGTAGACACCTCAACCCCGGTGGGCGAGTGCGTGAGCACCGTTCTAATGGCATTCGCTCAGCTTGAACGGCGGATGATCTCCCAGCGCACGCGTGACGGCTTAGCTGTGGCCCCGCTGGCTACGGGCCTCATAGGGTTTAAGACGCTCGGACGACCCCGCAAGCGCGCAGCCTAGCGGCACAGGACTGACCTAACAAGTTACTTCTGGTCCTTGGCTAAGTCAGGGAGGCCGTCAAAGAAGGGAGGCCAGTTACCCTTGTTTCCGCTCTGAAAAGTGGTTGCCTTGGCCGTTCCCCAGTCATCCGTCACGACGGCGACTCCCCAAGTCGTCGGTGGGGGTATGAAGCAACATGGCCCCGAAGGAGAAATTCCGTACTCCCCTGAAACTGCGACGACCCAAACGAAATAGTCTTGCCGTCTCTGCCCCACCCGAGTTCTGGATCAGCCTTAAACAAGTCCTGATATCGCATGTACTTGGCCTCGATACGTGGGTACGGCGTTTTACCTCCCCACTTCATCGCCGCTTCAATGGCCTGCTGTCGGCTGACCTTTGGATGAATCGCAGACTGCCCGACCACGAGAGCAAGCACGGCAACCAGAATCACTACGACTGCACTTATGCGAAGCCAATGCTTGGCACTCAGCGAGGGCAGCTTCCAACTAGAAGACACGGAAATGTAACGCAGCTAGACCGAGTTTTCCAGCGTCGCCTGACCGTAATTCACTTTGGGCCGTCGGGTTGGCGTGCTCCCCGCGTCATATCTGCTGTGAGGGTCAGCTCTGTCGTCCCGCATATACTCGGCCGGAAGCAATCGATGCGCTCAATGGTTATAAAACTCGCAGTCGCGGCGGGATTTTTGATCTCTTGGCTAACAGGGTTTTCCCTAGGCCGATATCTAGTCGTCCTCCCGCTGGCCTTGACGGCCTACGACGTGGGTCGGGATCGACGAACTCCGTATCTAGTAGCAAGCATAGCCAGCGCCTTAGTCATCTGGCTCCTGTTCTCATTCGCGCTGTTTGAGACTGTCACTCTTGAGGTCGGCTTCCTAATCGAATTCGTGACGTGCGTCCTTGCCTTGATCGTCTCCGGACTCGTGCGACGGAAGCAAGTGGTATCTCCTACTCTCACGCGGGAATAAGCTCACCCACTCGATGGCAGTCTCCTTCCCATCGCTCCCATGCGTGGTCAAACGCGGTCACGGCCGACAGTTGACGCTGGGGTAGACACCGATGAGTGCGGGGGGTCGGATACGACCGGCGACCCCCACCTTTTCAGAAGGATTGCAGGCGGCGAACAGGACGACTCCCAGAAGGACCAGCCGCTTCATACCCGACGGAAACGTCCTATGCAGGCTCGCCGTTACGGTGGCGCCTTTGCTCTTTACGTTGGGCCAGTCGGTTGAAGGCGATGGCCTGGGTCAACTGGTTAGGTTGAGCAATCGTGGTCAATTAGGTCGATGGGTGTTTGTCAAGTCCTTGAATCAGCTCGTTCCGCAGCGATAAGGGCGCCATCTAGCGATCAGGAACGGATCGATTCGAGTGGACCACCGGGCTCCCTGTCGGCGGTCGCGGCCTAAACATGGGCCATCAAGAATCGCGCTCTGCCATGCACGGTGCCCGCTATTACGCGACCTCGCGCAACAGCGCTTTATCGCGGCGGGCAGAAGCGGCCGGCGAGCGTGCACGTTATGCCGCGTTACGCTTGGCTGGCTTCGCTGGCTGCTTCGCTACGCTGAGCAAGGCTAGCTTTGCCGGGAGGGGAGATGGCATCACTCACCGACCTGGTTCGGACGGCCCACGGTGACGCCTGGCAGGCCGAGGGGAGGGCGCGGGCAGCTATGGCGGCCAGCCGGCCAGGTGCAGGGCGCTCGCCTGATGGCGTCGGGCATTCCAACACCCAAGTGGAACAACGCCGACGTCACCGCTCCCAACCCGGACCTGGACGCGGTCGCCCACTGGTACGCGGAACTTGACCTTCCCTGGGGGCTCCGGGTACCCGTGGAGTTCGATATTCCGATGGGGGATCCTCTGTTCGTCAAACGATGCTGGGGCCTGCGACCACCGGGGCTCGAGCGGCGGGCCACCCCGGCCGTGCAGATTCGGCTTGCGACCGCGGCCGACCTCGACCAATACGCCGAGACCGACGCCGTGGTCTTCGGCGATGATCCTGCGCTGAGCCGGCGATGGGTGGAAGCAACGCTTGGGCGGCCAGGGTTCGAACACTGGCTGGCGATGGCGGGTGGCCGCTCCGTGGGCGTCGCGGAGGTGGTCCGTACTAACGACTGGGCCGGACCTGCCGCGATGCTCACTGGGGTGGGCGCCCTGGGGGAATGGAAGGGCGACGGTGTCGAGCAGGCCCTGGCCCAGTTCGCGGTGGAGCATGCGTTCGAATCAGGTGTCGCACTGGTGCACGCCCACGATCAGGACGAGGCGCTGTGTCGCGCTATCGGCTTTGAGGAGGTGCCCGGCTTCCTCATCCGCGTCGTCCGCACGAACTGAGCGCTGGGAATCCCCGCCCGGCCCGACGCGACGGCGTCTTCGATCTCGGCAGGACTTCGCTCTTTACGGCGTGGCCCAGGCCCGAATTGGAAACCTGGCGTAGGACAGCGCCAGAGCCGTATTGACAGAAAGCGCAGACGGCGTATTGTCAGGGACGGCGGGCGGCCAGCCCAGGGCTCGGGAGTGGGAATCGTTCGATGATCTCCGGTGGGAGGCGAATCAGGCTGGCCGCCCGGCTTCAGCCCCTCCTAAGTGGCTTCGCCATGGCCCAGTGGCACCGAACGATCTCAGGAGAGTAAATTCGATGGGGATGGGCGACACGCAGACGCAAACCGGCGCGCACGCGATCGAGTCGATGCAGCTGGAGGAACGCCGCTTTCCACCGCCCCCCGACTTCGCCGCCACGGCGAACGCGAGGCCGGACATCTACCGGATGGGGTTCGAGGAATTTTGGAAGGCAGAAGGGGAGAAACGGGTCACCTGGTTCAGGCCGTTCGACCAGGTCCTCGAATGGAAGCTGCCCTATGCGAAGTGGTACCTCGGCGGCAAGCTCAACGCCTGTTACAACTGCGTCGACCGCCACGTCGAGGCTGGCCGTGGTGACAAGGTCGCCTATCACTGGGAGGGCGAGCCATCAAACGACGTCCGCACGGTGACGTTCCAGGATCTTCAACGGGATGTCGTCCGTCTCGCCAATGCCCTGAAGAAGCTCGGGGTCAAGAAGGGCACCCCGGTCGGGATTTACATGGGCATGGTCCCGGAGCTACCGGTAGCGATGCTCGCCTGCGCCCGCCTCGGCGCCCCCCACACGGTCGTCTTCGGCGGCTTCAGCGCCGACGCCCTCTCCAGCCGCCTCAATGACATGGAGTGCGAGGTGCTGATCACCCAGAACGAGGGCTGGCGCAAGGGCGGCCGGGTCCCATTGAAGGCGAACGCGGATGCCGCGCTGGAGCAGGCCCCAACGGTCAAGAAGGCTGTCGTGCTCCACCGCACCGATGGGGAGACAGCAATGATGGCAGGGCGCGACCACTGGTGGCAGGACCTGGTGAAGGACGCGAGTGACGACCCCGCCTCGTGTGGCTGCGAGGAAATGGATGCCGAGGACCTCCTCTATCTGCTCTACACCAGCGGCACAACGGCCAAACCGAAGGGGATCGTCCACACCACGGCCGGCTACCTGGTCGGCACCGCGGCGACCCATCACTACATCTTCGACATCAAGCCGGACTCCGTGTACTGGTGCGCCGCCGACATCGGCTGGGTGACCGGCCACAGCTACATCGTCTATGGGCCGCTCTGCAACGGCACGACGGGCGTGCTCTACGAGGGCACGCCCGACTTTCCCGACAAGGATCGCTGGTGGGCGATCGTAGAGCGCTACAAGGTCGACGTGCTCTACACGGCCCCAACCGCCATCCGCACCCACATGAAGTGGGGACCGGAGTACGCGCAGAAACACGATCTGAGCTCGCTGCGCCTGCTCGGCTCGGTCGGGGAGCCGATCAACCCCGAGGCCTGGATCTGGTACCGGGACAACATCGGCGGCGGCCGCACGCCCGTGGTCGACACCTGGTGGCAGACCGAGACCGGAATGATCCTGATCACGCCGCTGCCCGGCGTAACCACCCTGAAGCCTGGCTCGGCGACCCGGCCGTTTCCCGGCGTCGAGGCTGCCGTCTACAACGACGCGGGGGAGGAGGTCTCGCCCGGCGGAGGCGGATACCTGGTGCTCAAGCGCCCCTGGCCGGCGATGCTGCGGGGTGTCTTCCGCGATCACGACCGCTATGTCCAGACGTACTGGAGCAAGTTCAAGGACGTCTACTTTGCGGGTGATGGGGCCCGAATCGACCAGGACGGCGACTTCTGGCTGATGGGCCGGGTCGATGACGTCATGAACGTCTCGGCCCATCGGATCTCGACGATCGAGGTCGAGAGCGCGCTCGTTGACCACCCCAAGGTGGCCGAGGCGGCGGTGTGCGGTCGGAGCGACAAGCAGACGGGTCAGGCGATCGTGGCTTATGTAACGCTCAAGGGCGGCGCGGAAGGGTCTCCAGAGATGCTCAAGGAGCTGCGCGACCACGTGGGCAAAAAGATCGGCAAGATCGCGGCGCCCGCCAACATTGTGTTCACACCGGAGCTGCCCAAGACGCGGTCCGGCAAGATCATGCGGCGGTTACTCCGCGATGTCGCGGAAAACCGCGAACTGGGTGACACCACCACGCTCGCCGACCCGGCGGTCGTCAGCGAGCTCGGTCGCCGGGCCAAGGCCGAAGCAGCGAAAGAAGAGGCCTAAAGGGCACGGGAGGCCGCGCTAGGGCTTGGCCTGCTTCAGGATCCGGTAGAGGGCACTGAAGTCCAGCCGCGCATCGCGGAGCTGATCCAGTCGGTCGCGCAGCGCGAAGACGTCGGACTGGAGCCGGTTCAATTCGTCCGAATGGTCCTCGTTACGCTCCTCCTGCCGCGCGATCAGCTCGCGGCGTAGCCGAACTTTTTGAGTGATCGATTGCTCGATCTCGTCCCATTGCTGGGACAGCTCGCGAAGCTGGCGGTCGACTGTTTCCAGTTCGCCGGTGAGTTCCTGGCGCTCGCCATCGGCGTGCTCGGGGGCGGTCATCACTTCGCCCGGCGCTTTCTACCGGAGCGGTTGCCCTCGACCTCGCGATAGCCCTCGCCCTTGATGGCGTCGACGTCGGCCTGAATCGGCATCGTCTCGGGCTGCCCGCCCTGCTGGCCGACCAGGTGCTCCACGGCGCTGCGGAGGGAGCGGGGGTCGTTGTAGACGAACCGCATCACAGCTTAGCCACTCTTCGACTTGCCCATGAAGGTGATCGTGGCAATCGCCGCGATGCCGAACACTACGGCAACGAGGAACAGACTGAACGCCGTCATGCCACTACTCCGGCGGGATGTAAGGCGGAGGGCCAGGAAAACGAAGAGGGCGGCGACTCCGAGCTCCAGGAGGATGCCCAGCAGGATCAGCGGCGTCGACTTCACCACCCGTAGAGCATGCCATGCTGGGGCGCCTCTTCGCTACCGGGGGCGGCTAGAATACCGACTCGTGCCGAGGTAGCTCAGTTGGTAGAGCACGCGACTGAAAATCGCGGTGTCGCCAGTCCGATTCTGGCCCTCGGCACTCTTTCCCCGTAGGCTTAGGCCGTGGCTGGTATGTCTGATCCCGGATCTGTCCATGTCATCGCCAGTCATCGACCCTCGTCGACGGCGCCGATCGAGGTCCGACCGGGCGACAGGGTCACGGTCCATGAGCGGGATGACGAGTGGCCGGCCTTCGTCAAGGTGACGACGTCGACCGGGGACTCGGGATGGGTTCCATCCCGACACCTGGCCGGCACGTCCGGCGACGTCGAGGTGATCGCGCCTTACAACACCCAGGAACTTGCCGCCGACCCTGGCGAGATGCTGAGCGTCATCGAGCGGGATGACGAGAGTGGTTGGCACTGGTGCCGCAACGACCGGGGCCATGAGGGTTGGATCCCTATACGATCACTTGAGCCCTGAGATGTAACCTGCCGGGTTCAGGGCGCGTTCAGGGATATATGGCTGAATACGGGAATGGGGATGGATTTGCGGTCTCTGGCTAGCCTGCGGGCGGGTATTCGTCGTCGCACCCCCCGGCTGGGGCGCCGGGCCCTGGCCGCCAGCGCGGGGGCCGGCTTGCTGCTCCTGCTCCTCTACGTCCTCATCGTGCTGGAGGCCGGCGATCTGCCCGATTTCCTGGGGGACGTCGGGCCGACCACGCGGGGGCTGGTCCGCACGTTTGGCTCCGCGGCGCCCTTTGTCCTGCTTTATGTCGAAGAGTCTGGGATCCCGATGATCATCCCGGGCGACTTCGTCGTGATGTGGGTCGGGCACCACGTTCCCCACAATCTCTTTGCCTGGATCGGCGCCTGGCTGGGCCTTACCGCCGCAGTGGTCCTCGGCTCGAGCAACCTCTACTTCGTGTCTCGGAAGTGGGGACGCAACCTGGTCGACCGCCAGCTCGGTCGGATGTTGCACCTTACGCCCGACAAAATGGCAAGAGCTGAATCATGGTTCACGCGCTGGGGTGCCTGGGCGCTTATCTTCGGCCGCCATGTCTTCGGGTTGCGCGTGCCCCTGACGGTCGCGGCTGGAATCTTCAAGCTGCCCTATCCGATCTTCGCCCTGAGCGTGGCGGTGTCCAGCTCGGCATGGATCGCGATATTCCTCTTTCTCGGGATTGCGTTCGGTCGTCGCGTCGCCCACATCTTTCACGTCTACCGCCAGGCAGCGATGCCGCTCGGCCTGGTACTGCTGGCCGTCGCTGTCCTCTTTGTGGCTTACCGGTGGAACATGACCCGCGAGCGCTCCATCTGACCGATATTCTGGGATCGAGTCGGCCACCGCGCCCGTCCCTGACCTAGACTCCAGTCATGAGCACCGAAATCAAGAAGAGCGACGCGGAGTGGCGCGAGAGGCTGACACCCGAGCAATATGACGTGCTGCGGAAGAAAGGCACCGAGCGGCCGTTCACCGGCAAATACGTGCACGCCAAGCAGGACGGCACCTACTGCTGCGCCGCCTGCGGCGCCGAGCTGTTCAGCTCAACGACCAAGTTCGAGTCCGGGACCGGTTGGCCCAGCTTCTACGAACCGGCCAACGCCGAGAACGTGGAGCTCAGGTCGGACAACAGCCTCTTCATGCGCCGGACCGAGGTGCTCTGCAAGCGGTGCGGGTCGCACCTGGGGCACGTCTTCGACGATGGACCGGAGCCGACGGGTCAGCGCTACTGCATCAATTCGCTCTCGCTCGACCTCAAGCCGGCAAAAGCCGAGGAGTAACGGCTCAGGCGGCCTTGACGGCCGCCACCAGCTTGGTCAGGGAGTCCTTGGCGTCCCCGAAGAGCATGATCGTTTTGGGATCGTAGAGCAGCTCATTGTCGATGCCGGCGAAGCCGGGACGCATGCTGCGCTTCATGAAGACGATGTTCTTCGCCTGGTCTACGTTGAGGATCGGCATCCCGTAGATCGGGCTGCCGGGCGTGTTGTGCGCCGCCGGATTGACGACGTCATTCGCGCCGACCACGAGGGCCACGTCGGCGAACTTGAACTCGGAATTGATCTCGTCCATCTCCTTGAGCTGCTCGTAGGGGACGTTCGCCTCAGCCAGGAGGACGTTCATGTGCCCGGGCATGCGTCCGGCGACCGGATGGATCGCGTATTCGACCTCGACACCCCGCTTCTCCAGCTCGTCAGCGAGTTCGCGCACAGCATGTTGGGCCTGGGCCACGGCCAGCCCGTAGCCGGGGACGACGATCACGCGACGTGAGTACGCGAGCATGGTGCCGACGTCCTCGGGGCTGCCCGAGCGGACGGTCTTGCCTTCGGCGCTGGCCACGCCGGCCGGCCCGGCGACGACACTGCCGAAGGCTCCGAACAGCACGTTGGCGAGGGAGCGGCCCATGGCGTCACTCATCAGCTTGGTCAGGATCGTGCCCGAGGCGCCGACCAGCGTACCGGCGACGATCAGCGCGAAGTTGCCCAGCACGAAACCGCTGGCGGCGACTGCCAGCCCGGTGAAGGCGTTGAGCAACGAGATGACGACCGGCATATCCGCGCCGCCGATCGGCAGCACGAACGCCACGCCCAGAACGAGCGCGAGGATGAGGAGCGAAACGAAGTAGAGGGGAATCGAGGCGACCAGCACGGTCGCGATCGCGAGCGCCACGATCGCCAGGGCGAGGATGGCATTGGCGACCTGTTGGCCCGGGTAGGTGATCGGCGTCCCCGTGAGCAACGCCTGCAACTTGGCGAAGGCCAGCACACTGCCCGCGAACGAGACGCCGCCGATCACGATCGAGAGCACGCTCGGGAACGCGATCGCGAAGGGGGGATGAGTGCCCTGGCTGAGCAGTTCGGAGACGGCGACCAGGGCGGCCGCGCCGCCTCCAACGCCGTTGAAGGCCGCCACCATCTGCGGCATCGCCGTCATCTTGACGCGGCGCGCGGAGATCGCGCCCAGAGGAGCGCCAACCGCGATGCCGAGGATGGTCACGATCAGGCCGCCGGTCGTGAAGTGGAGCAACGGCAGTGTCGCGAGCAGCGCGATCACCATGCCGACCGCCGCCGTCTGGTTGCCCTGGCGCGCGCCCCTGGGCGAGCTCAGCTGCTTCAGCCCCAGGATGAAGAGGACGGCGGCCACCAGGTATGCGAGTGCGATCGCCAGGTTCACTTCTTCTCCGGCCGGTTCGGGGCCTGACGACCCTTGAACATCTCGAGCATGCGATCGGTCACGACGAAGCCGCCCACCACGTTGATCGTCGCCAGCGTCACCGCCAGCAGCCCCAGCACGATCTGCAGGGGATTGGCGGCGCTAGCCGCGATCAGGATGGCGCCCACCAGGATGATGCCGTGGATCGCATTGGTGCCGGACATCAGTGGAGTGTGGAGGATGGTCGGAACCTTCGAGATCACCTCGATGCCGACAAAGATGGCGAGGATGAAGAACGTGAACTCGTTCAAGAGGCCGGCGTTCATGCCTTCGCGCCTTCCAGCGCTTCCTTGGCGCGGGGATTGATGATCTCGCCGCCGTGAGTGACGCAGGCGCCCTTGACGACCTCGTCGTTCAAGTTAAGGCTGAGGTTGCCGTCCTTGAGCAGCGACAGCAGCAGGGCGCTGACGTTCCGGCTGAACAGCTGGCTGGCGTGGACCGGCATGGTGCTAGCTACATTGCGCGTGCCGTCGATGCTGATGCCGTTGAGCACGACCACCTCGCCTGGCCTGGTCACCTCCACGTTGCCGCCGCCGTCGGCGGCCAGATCGACGAGTACCGAGCCCGGGCGCATCCGCATGACCATCTCCTTCGTCACCAGTACCGGGGACTTCCGCCCGGGGATGGCGGCGGTAGTGATGACCACGTCGGCGGCGGCAACGTGGTCACCAATCAGCTCGCGTTGCCGCCGCAGGAATTCCTCGGATTGCTCCTTCGCGTACCCGCCCTGGCCCTCCTGGGCCTCGAGCGCGAGCTCGACGAAGGTGGCGCCGAGGCTTTTCACCTCTTCCTTCACGGCCGGCCGGACGTCGTAGGCCTCCACGACCGCGCCAAGCCGTCGCGCGGTCGCGATCGCCTGCAGGCCGGCGACGCCGGCGCCCAGCACGAGCACCCGCGCGGGTGTGACTGTCCCAGCCGCGGTGATCAGCAACGGAAAGAACTTTCCGAGTCGCACGGCCGCCATCAGGACCGCCTTGTATCCGGCTACGCCGGCCTGGGACGAGAGCGCGTCCATGCTCTGCGCCCGGCTGATCCGCGGCACGAGTTCGAGACTGAAGGCCGTCACCCGCTGGCGGGCCAGCGCCCTGACGATCTCGGGGTTGGTGGAGGCCTGCAGGAAGCTGATCGAGAGCGCCCCGTCACGCATCCAGGCCACCTCATCGAGCGTGGGCGGCTGGACCTTGAGAACCACCTCCGTAGCGCTGAAGAGACCTTTCGCGTCCGGCACGATTGTCGCCCCGGCCTTCTGGTAGGCCTCGTCGGTGTAAAAGGCCTCGCTGCCGGCGCCCGCCTGGACGCTGACCTGCAGGCCCGCCGCGATCAGCTTGGTGACGCCGTCGGGGACGAGGCCGACGCGCCGCTCGCCGGCCGAGGTCTCCTTCGGTACGCCAACCTTCATGCTGCGGCAGCGATCATACGGCGTTCAACTTCAACAGCGGTCGCGCCGCCGGCACCTGGCGCGCGAACTCGGCCGTGTCGAAGTAGACGCGCTCACCCGTGAACAGGTTGTCCTTTACCGGGAAAAAGATCACGACGCGGTAGCGAAGCTCCTGCCCGCTCGGTTCGACGCCAAAGAGCGGTCCCTCCATCCGGCCAAATACCTCCGACTCTTCGACGATGCAATCTTCGGCATCGACCCGGTTGAGCAGCGTGAGCTTGACGTTCGGGATGCCGCGCCAGAGCCCCAGGTAGAACTCGCGGACCTCGGCCTTGCCGTGCCAGCGCTGTCCGAGGGGAACGACCTCGTACTCGCAGTCCTCGTGCAGAGTGCTGATCAGCCGATCGAGATCGCGGCGATTCTCGGCGCGCGCATGCTTGATCCAGAGTTCGTAATTGGCCCGCGCTCGTGGGCTCTCCGCCCGTGTCTCGAACGGGCTGGCCTGTAGATCCGCGGGGCTCACAGCTAAGAGGATAACAACGAACCTGCTGTTACACTTGGTCCGTTTTGGCTGCGCATCGTGTGACCCTGATCCCCGGCGACGGCGTGGGTCCCGAGGTTAGCGAGGCGACGCGACGAGTGCTCGAGGCCACCGGCGTCGCGTTCGAGTGGGACGTCCAGAACGCAGGCCTGGGCGTCATGGACCAGTACGGAACGCCGATGCCGGAACATGTCCTCGAGTCGATCCGGCGCAACAAGGTTGCGATCAAGGGTCCGCTGACGACGCCGCTCGGCAAGGGCATCCGGTCCGTCAACGTGGCGCTCCGCAAAGAACTGGACCTGTATGCGCTCGTGCGTCCCTGCAAGAGCTATGCGGGAGTCCGGTCACGCTTCCAGAACATTGACCTGGTGATCGTGCGCGAGAACACGGAGGACATCTACGCCGGGATCGAGTTCCAGGAAGGGAAACCAGAAACGGCGCAAATGATCAAGCAGATCGAGACGGCCGCCAGGAAGTCGATCCGGCCCGATTCGGGCCTGAGCATCAAGGCGCTGTCGATTACCGCCTGCAAGCGGATTGTCAACTATGCCTTCGAGTACGCCCGCACGCACGGCCGGCGCAAGGTGACGGCAGTCCACAAGGCCAACATCATGAAATTCACCGACGGATTGTTCCTGCAGGTGGCCCAGGAGATCGCCAAAGAGCATCCGGACATCGAGTTCAATGATCGGATCGTCGACAACATGTCGATGCAGCTGGTCCAGTACCCGGAGGAGTATGACGTCCTGGTGCTGCCCAACCTCTACGGCGATATCCTCTCGGACCTCGCTGCCGGACTGGTCGGCGGTCTGGGGCTGGCGCCCGGCGCCAACCTCGGCGACACCGTGGCCCTCTTCGAGGCGACCCACGGCAGCGCCCCCAAGTACGCGGGGATGAACCGCATCAATCCCATGGCGATGATGTTGTCGGGCGTGATGATGCTGCGCCACCTGGGCGAGACCTATGCCGGCAACATGCTGGAGGGCGCGATCGCCGAGACCATCCGGGAAGGCCGCTATGTCACCTACGACATGAAGGCCGATCGCAACGACCCGACGGCTGTCGGCACCAGCCAGGTTGCCGACGCGATCATCGCCAAGCTGGAAAAGGCCCGCACCCCGACTCCGATCTAGGGAATAACTTCTGGCGCTCGCGGGTAGACTCTAAGGACCATGGCCAGCTATCGCGACATGCTCAAAAGCGTCAGGGGCCGGATCCGTGAAACGGATGCGCGCAACCTCGACGCGGCCCGCACCGGGCCGGAGAAGCCGATCGTGATCGACGTGCGCGAGCAGGACGAGGTGGAGCAGGGGATCATTCCGGGCGCCGTCCACATCCCACGCGGTTTCCTCGAGTCACGGGTCGAGCAGTATGTGCCCGACTACGCCACTCCCATCGTCGCCTACTGCGCCGGCGGCAGCCGCTCCGCATTTGCGGCCGAGACACTGCAGCAGATGGGCTACAAGAACGTCACCTCGCTCAAAGGTGGGTTCGGCGCCTGGAAGGACGGGGGCTTCAAGTTCGTCGTCCCCCGCGACCTGACGCCGGCCCAGCACAAGCGCTACAGCCGGCACGTCCTGATCCCGGAGATCGGCAAGGAGGGGCAGCTCCGGCTGCTCGATTCGAAGGTGCTGATCATCGGCGCCGGCGGCCTTGGCTCGCCGGCGGCCTACTACCTGGCCGCGGCCGGCGTCGGCACGATCGGCATCGTCGACTCGGATGTCGTCGACGAGAGCAACCTGCAGCGGCAGATCCTGCACAACAGTAAGCGGATCGGCCAGCCCAAGGTGGACTCAGCCAAGCAGACGCTCGAAGACCTCAATCCCGACGTCAAGGTGGTGCCGTACCAGCTGCGGTTGACCCGTGACAACATCGTCGACATCTTCAAGGAGTACGACCTGATCGTCGATGGCAGCGACAACTTTCCAACGCGCTATCTGGTCAACGACGCTAGCGTGCTGCTTCGCAAGCCGGTGGTCCATGGCAGCATCTTTCGCTTCGATGGCCAGATCAGCGTCTTCAAGCCGTTCGACGGGCCCTGCTATCGCTGCGTCTTTCCCGAGCCGCCCCCGGCTGAGCTCGCGCCGAGTTGCGACGAGGCGGGAACCCTCGGAGTCCTCCCGGGCATCGTCGGCCTGCTGGAGGCCAACGAAGCCGTCAAGCTTCTGCTCGAGATCGGCCAGCCGCTGATCGGGCGGCTGCTCATGATCGATGCGCTGGCCGTGGAGTTTCGCACCCTTCGCCTTAAGCGTGACCCGAAGTGTCCGGTGTGCGGCGAGGGCGCCCATTTCAAAGACTTCGTCGATTACGAGGTCTCGACCGCGATTCCGACGCCGGCCTGATGCAATCGGCCGATGGTTTTCTCCGGGTCCTGGTCGTCATGGCCCATCCCGATGACGCCGAGTTCGGTGCGGGTGGAACGGTCGCTCGTTGGGCCAACGAAGGCCGGCATGTCACCTACCTGATCCTGACCGACGGCAATCGCGGAAGCAGTGACCCGGCGATGACCGCCGAACGCCTGGCGCAGATCCGCCATGCCGAGCAGCGCGCCGCCGCGATCAAATTGGGCGTCAAGGACGTATTCTTTCTCGGCTACGACGACGGTTCGCTGCAGCCGACGCTGGACCTGCGTCGCCAGATCACTCGTTGGATCCGCCGCTGCAAGCCCGACCTCGTGCTCGCGCCCGATCCGACGCGGCGCTGGACGGGCCAGCGCTACATCAACCACCCCGATCACCGTGCCGCCGGGGAGGCGACACTCGATGCGATCATCCCCGGGTCGGACACCCGGCTCGTCTTTCCCGAGCTGCTCGAGGAAGGCCTCGAGCCGCACCAGGTGAAGGAGATCTACCTCTCGGGGTCGAACGAGGCAGACGTTTTCATCGACATCGCGCCCACGATCGAGACCAAGATCGAGGCGCTGCGCGAGCACAGGAGCCAGATCGCCGACTGGGCAGAGCTCGATCGAACCATTCGGGAGCGCGCCGCCGAGATGGGGAAGAGCCAGAAGCTGGAGTTCGCCGAAGGCTTTAAGTACTTCAAGCTGCGAGACTAGCCGGTCGATCGCCCTCCCAGCAGCGTGAGGGCCTTGCGCTGCGAACATATGTTCGCTAAGATGCCTGGGCATGGCTGTGGACGCGGTTCTCGAACGCTTGCTCGCGCAGGATGAGTTCCGCCGCGGCCTGACGCTCGACCACACCATCCCGGCTCGGAGCGCCCGCTTTGCCGATTTTCCGCCGGCGCTCGACCACCGGATCGCCCACGCCCTGGCCGCGCGTGGCATCACCCGCCTCTACACGCACCAGGCCGAGTCGGTGGCGCGCACGCTGCAGGGCCGGGACTGCGTCGTGGTCACGCCGACGGCCTCCGGCAAGACCCTCTGCTACAACCTGCCGGTCCTGCACACGGTCCTGGCGGAGCCCGATGCCCGGGCCCTCTACCTGTTTCCGACCAAGGCGCTCGCTCAGGACCAGCTCGCCGAGCTGCATGGCCTGGTTGGCGGACTGAATGCCAACATCAAGACCTACACCTACGACGGCGACACGCCGGTCAGCGCCCGGCAGGCAATCCGCCAGGCCGGCCACATCGTCGTCACCAACCCGGACATGCTGCACACCGGCGTGCTGCCGCATCACACCCGCTGGGTGAAGCTGTTCGCCAACCTCCGCTACGTCGTCATCGACGAGCTGCACGCCTACCGTGGCGTGTTCGGGAGCCACCTGGCCAACGTGCTGCGGCGGCTCTGGCGCGTCTGCGCCTTCTACGACAGCCATCCGATCGTGATCTGTTGCTCGGCCACAATCGCCAATCCTCGCGAGCTCGCCGAGCGATTGACGGGACGGCCGATGACGCTGATCGACGACAACGGCGCGCCCGCCGGGCCGAAGCGCCTGCTCTTCTACAACCCGCCCGTCCTCAACCGCGAGCTGGGCATCCGCAAGTCATCATCGCTGGAGAGCCAGCGGATCGCCGAGGCCTTTCTGCGCGGCGGCGTGCAGACGATCGTCTTCGGCCGCAGCCGCCTCCAGGTCGAGATCCTGCTCAGCTACCTGCAGCAGGCGCTCGCCAACCGCCTGGGCGACAGCCACGCGATCCGCGGCTACCGCGGTGGCTACCTCCCGCTGCAGCGGCGCGAGATCGAGCACGGCCTGCGCGACGGGACCGTGCGCGGCGTGGTCAGCACGAACGCACTTGAACTGGGGATCGATATCGGGCATCTCGACGCCGCCATCCTCTGTGGCTACCCGGGCACGATCGCGAGCGCCTGGCAGCAGATCGGCCGCGCCGGACGGCGGCGCGAGTCGGCGGCGGCGGTCTACGTGGCGTCCAGCAGCCCGATCGACCAGTACCTCGTGAACCATCCCGAGTATTTCCTCGGGCGGGACCCGGAGCAGGGGCTGATCGACCCCGACAACCTGCTGATACTGAGCGCGCATCTGCAGGCGGCGACCTTCGAGCTACCGCTGCCCGTGCGCGAGTCCTTCGGCGGGGCGCCGGTCGCGGAGTTGCTGCGGATCCTCGAGGAGGACGGCGCCGTCCACCTGGCCGGCGATGCCTGGCACTGGAGCGCGGACGCCTTTCCGGCTGAGGGGGTCAGCCTGCGTAGCGCCAACGCCGACAACGTGGTGATCGTCGACATGACCCGAGGCGCGCGGGTGGTGGGGGAGATGGACCAGTTCTCGGCGCCGGTCTTCCTCCATGAGGAAGCGATCTACCTCCACGAAGGCCAGCAGTACCACGTCGACCGCCTCGACTGGGAGGAGAAGAAAGCCTATGTCCGGCCGGTCAAGGTCGATTACTACACCGACGCCAACATGGCGGTCAGCATCAAGGTCCTGCAAACGCTTAAGTCGAGTCGAGCCCAGCAGATCGCGGTGCACCACGGCGAGGTGCGCGTCACGGCGCTCCCGACCATCTTCAAGAAGATCCGATTTCACACGCACGAGAATGTCGGCTCCGGGCCGATCAGCCTACCCGAGCAGCAGCTGCACACGACCGCCTTCTGGATGGAAGTCCCCGCCGAGATCGCGCGTCAGTTCTCGCGGCCGGCTCTGCAAGGTGGGCTGCAGGGGCTGGCCAACGTCCTGACCCAGGTCGCCTGCCTCTTCCTGATGTGCGATCCGCGCGATCTCGGCGCCTACGCCGAGACCCGCGCGCCACACACGGGCACCCCGGCCGTTTTCCTCTACGAGCGGTACCCGGGCGGCGTCGGGATGAGCGCCCGCCTGCTGGAGACGGCTACCGCGGTCATCCGCGCGGGGCACGAGCTGGTGTCCGATTGCGGCTGCGACAGCGGCTGTCCGTCCTGCGTTGGTCCAATGCTCGGGGTGGGGGAGGAGGGGAAGGCGGTGACCCTCCGCCTGTTGGAGATCGCCGCGCTTGCGCCGGTCGCGTGAACGGGGACCTCGATGCGCTCCGGGCCCGCCTCGCCGAGCTTGGCGCCCGCCATGCGCGGCAGGCGCGGTCGCCTACCCGGCACCCGGCGCCGATCGGGACGAGCACCGAAGAGACGCCCTTCGGCCCGGTCGCGGTGCGCGAGGAGTGGCTCGCCGATGATCAGGTCCCCGTCACCGCCACGCTGGCGCGGTGCCTCGGTCTCGAGGCGAGCGCGCTCGAACGGCCCCTCTATCTCGATACGGAGACCACCGGCCTGTCGGGCGGCACTGGTGTGGTGGCCTTTCTCATCGGGCTCGCCTGGCGTGACGGCGACGGCATCCGGCTCGCCCAGTACTTCCTGCAGGACCTCGACCAGGAGCCGGCGCTGCTGTGGGCGGTTGGCCGGCACGTCGGCCGGGCCGGGTGCCTGGTCACTTACAACG
>JALZAV010000116.1 GCA_030948145.1 Candidatus Dormiibacterota bacterium | reverse complement strand
ATCACCTCGCCATTCAGCTTCGTGGCCACCGCGAACGCCATCCTCTATGTCGGCGCGGTGCCGGTGTTCGGCGACATCGACGAGCAAACCTTCAACCTCGATCCGCGCTCGGTCGAGCGGCTCATCGGACCGCGGACCCGGGCGCTCATGCCGGTGCATCTGTACGGGCAGATGGCGGAGATGCGGCCGCTCGTCCACCTGGCCGGGGCGCATAACCTGGCGGTCATCGAAGACAGCGCCCAGGCGGTCGGGGCAACCTACGCCGGACAGGCGGCGGGCTCTTTCGGGACGGGCGTGTTCAGCCTCTACGCGACCAAGAATGTCACGGCCGGCGAAGGCGGGGTGATCACCACGGCTGACGATGAGATCGCGGACAAGCTGCGCCTGCTGCGGAACCACGGGATGAGGGACCGCTACCGCTACGAGATGCTGGGATACAACCATCGCCTGAGCGAGCTCCATGCCGCGATCGGATTGGTCCAGATGCGCCGCCTCAACGAGTTCACCGCTTGCCGCCGCCGGAACGCGGCCGCGCTCTCCGAAGCGATCACCCGCCTGCGCGTGCCCGAGGTCGCAGCCGGTCGCGACCATGTCTGGCATCAGTACACGGTCCGCACCGGATCGCTTGATCGAGACGAGGTGGCGGCCCGCCTACGCGAGCAGGGCATCGGGAGCGCGGTCTTCTATCCGACGCTGCTCGATGCAATTCCGCATGTCCGGGCTGCCAGTCGGTCGGCGCCCCACCCGATCGCCGACGCCATAACCCGGGACGTGCTCTCGCTCCCGGTCCACCCGGCGCTGAGCGGCAACGACGTGGAGCGCATCATCGAGGCGGTCAACGCCCGGTGATCAGGGTTGGCGTCATCGGCGCGGGGTCCATGGGGCGGAATCATCTGCGCGTGCTGCGCGACCTCCCGGACGTCGATCTCGTGGCGGTCGCCGAGGCGGATGTGTCGCTTGCGGAACAGGCGGCGCACCGCTACGGCATCAAGGCGTATCGGGACCATCGGGAGTTGCTCCGGACCGAGCACCTGGCGGCGGTCACCGTCGCCGTCCCGACCACGCTCCATCATGAGGTTGGCGTCGATGCCCTGCAAGCCGGCTGCCACGTGTTGATCGAGAAGCCGATTGCTGCCACGCTCGAGGCCGCCGAGGCGCTGGTGGCCGCTTCCGCGGCGGCCGGACGGATCCTGATGGTGGGTCATGTCGAGCGGTATAACCCGGCGATCATCGAGCTGAAGCGGCGGCTGCACAACGGCGAGGGCGGGCGGATTTTCGAAATTCACACCCGTCGGCTCGGGCCCTTTCCTGAACGGATCCGTGACGTCGGCGTCGTACTTGACCTGGCAACGCACGACCTCGACATCATCCGTTACCTGAGTGACAGCGAGATCGTGCGACTCTATGCGGAAACCCGGCGCAACGTTCACGGCTCGAATGAAGACCTCTCCTGCGCCATCCTCGGCCTCGCGAACGAGGCGGTCGGGGTCGTCGAGCTGAACTGGCTGACCCCCACGAAGGTGCGCGATGTGACCGTCACCGGTGAGCGGGGGATGTTCCGCGCCGAGTACCTGACCCAGGACCTGTTCTTCTATGAGAACGCCGAAGTCGGCCAGGAAGGGTGGGAGCACCTTCGCATCCTTCGGGGCGTTCGCGAGGGCGTGATGACCCGCTTCGCGGTCAACCGGCAGGAGCCTCTCCATCTCGAAATGCGCGCGTTCATGGAGGCCGCCCGGGGCGGCGCGGCCGACACGGTGACCGGCGTTGACGGCGTCGCGGCCCTTCGCCTGGCACTGGCTCTGCTGCAGTCGGGCTCCGAGCACCAGCCGATCACGCTCCCGCGCTGAGACGGGCCGTCCGTTCGTCGGCGCGCCCGGCACGGCCGATATAATCCGCCGCATGCTCCGCGCCTGGCTGGAAGGTCTTGCCGTGGGAGCCGGCGAGCTGAATCACCGCAACATCCTCGAGCTCGTTTCGGACACTCGCTACCCAAAGATGTGCGACCTGGGCTGTGACGATGGCACCTTCACTCAGGAGGTTGCTCTCGCAGCATCCGCCGTAGAGATCCACGGTGTCGAGCTCATCGAGGAGCGCGCGGAGCTGGCGCGCAAACGCGGCATGGTGGTCGCCGTCGCCGATCTCGATCGTCCGCTTCCCTACGAAAGCGAATCGTTCGACCTGGTGCATGCCAACCAGGTGATCGAGCACGTTGGTAACATCGACAATTTCCTGGCCGAAGTCCATCGCATTCTCAAGCGCGGCGGCGTCAGCATCATCTCAACCGAAAATGCGAGCAGCTGGCACAATGTGGCCGCCGGGGCGCTCGGTTGGCAAATCTTCAGCCTGAGCAATGTATCTCCTCGGCGCCGGGCCGGGATCGGCAATCCCCTGGCCCTCCATCGGAACGAACCGGTCGATCTGGCGTCGTGGACGCACAAGACGATCTTCAACTATCGCGGCCTGGTCGAGATCCATCCCGTGTATGGGTTGCAACCGGTCAAGGTCCTCGGCGCCGGCTATCATCCCCTGCCCCCTCGCATCGGGCGCCTTGATCCACGCCACGCCCATTTCCTCACGGTCAAGGCGATCCGGACCAGCGCCTGATCGCTCAGCCGACGACGTAGACGTCAACGCCGTCGAGCGTGGTCACGTAGGTCAGGCCGTCGACAGCGCGAGGGACATCGAACCCATCCGCCCGGTACTCGGCGGTATGCACGAAGACGTATCGCACCCTGTAGGCTTTGAGCCGCTCGATCACGCCGGGCGCGTAGTAAGGTTCGAGCTTCTTCGCCTCCTCCATGGCGGGGCCAGTCTCGGTCTCGGTCAGGAAGGTCGGGTGCAGATGCACCATCTGGTAGAGCAAGTACTGGCGAAGCTCGATCTCCTGGGCGACCGGATTACCGGCGTTCGCCGGGTACTCCATGAGGACGCCCTGCGGCTGGTCCCGGAGCCAGGTGTATTCGGCCGGCGCAGGCAGGAGTTTCACGACGTGAAACGGCGGCAGGTTATTGAACTCGATCGCCGCGAGCAAGAACGGCACGAGCAGCAGAATGTGCAACCGACCCGGCTTGAGGCGCGACTCCAGTGCCGTGAGTCCCAGGCCGGCCAGCAACGCTGCCCCGAGCAGCACCATCCAGGCGAAGCGGGAGTAGACGCGGAAGGTGGGGATCACCTGCACGAAGTAGTAGGAGGGAAAGTGGACCGTCATGCCAAAGATTGCGCGCACCGGAGCCTCGGCCAGTACCCCACCGACGGCGATCAGCATGATCGCGAGCGCGATCGGGAAGGCCCGCCTGGTCAGTGCGACACCGATGAGCGCCAGCGCAATCACGGCATACCCGAGCAGGATCGACGACTCGGCCCAGTTGCTGGCATGGAGGTGCGCGAGCTCCCATCGCTTGATGCTCGCGGGCAGGAGCGGGTTGTTGTAGTAAGGCTGGAGATATTCGTGAAGGCGTGCTCCGAACATCGTCACTTCGTAGAGGCTTCGCTGCGGCAGCGTCAACAGGCCTGAGGCCGTTGCCGGCGTGCCAGGGCGGTGGAGAAAAAAGAACATCACGGGGAGAAACGGGACCGCGGCCACGGCCATGAGGGCGCCGGCGGCGACGTGCCGCCCCAGTTCCTCAAGCTTGTCGGCCCGGGTGGCGAGGGCGACCAGGGCGCTGGCCAGCAAGCAGGCCGCGAGCGCCGGCGCCATCACGTAGGCAATCGACGGCTCCAGCCAGGTCTGCAGGCCGAACATCACCCCCGCCGCCGCGGCCCACTTCCAGCGACGCTCCATCCGCCAGATCGTCAGACAGAGCAGCCCGGCGACGAGCAGCTCCAGGTGCGTCTGGTTCGCGTGCCCCTGGGCCTTTTCCAGGTGGTAGGGGATGAACGCGAAGCTGAGCCCGGCGAAGGCGGCGCCAAGGTCTGTTGCTCCAAGTCGCCTGGCAAGCAGGAAGGTCGTCCAGGCAGTTAGCACGAAGGCACTGAGGACGACGAGGTTGTAGGTCAGGACCGGGCCAACCAGCAGCGAGAGCGGCGTGTAGATGAAGAGCGGCAAGGGCGAGAACGGAATCTGCGACCAGTCCGATCCCAGCGGCACCCCCTGCAGCGGGTTGTCGAGCAGCGGCAGGCCGTGGGTGAGGGCGTAGCTCTGCCACCAGATCACGGTGACCGCTCCGGAGGGATCGCCCGGGCTGCCGTAGATGTAGGTGGTCGGGTGCAGGGCGACCGGCATCGTGACAAGCAGCGCGAGCAGGCTGGCCGCGATCACCACCAGCAGAGCCGGTCTCGCCGTCACCCATGCCACAGCGGAGCGGGCGGGCGAGTGGTCAGTCAGGCTGGCAGACCCGTGACGAGCCGATCCTTCAGCGCGGGCACCAGCTGGTCGAACGGAACCCGAACCTGCGTCATCTCGTCCCGGGAACGGATCGTCGCCGCGTGGTCGTTGACGCTTTCGAAGTCGATCGTGACGGCGAACGGGGTACCGATCTCATCCTGGCGGCGATAGCGCTTACCGATCGACTGTGTGTCGTCGAACTCGACCCGGAAATGCGGGCGCAGCTCCTTGACGACGCTTTCCGCCATCGTAGTCAATGGCTCCTTTCGAGAGAGCGGTAGGACCGCCACCTGGATCGGCGCAATCCCGGGGTGAAGTCGCAACACGATGCGCGGTTCGCCGCGGACCTCCTCCTCAGCGTAGGCATCGATCATCACGGTCAGGAGCGCCCGGTCCACCCCGGCGGAGGGTTCGACGACGTGCGGGATGTAGCGCTCGCGCTTGAGGTCGTCGAAGTAGGAGAGATCGCGACCCGAGACTTTCTGGTGCGCGCTCAGGTCGAAATCGCCGCGGGCGGCAATCCCCTCCAGCTCCGACCAGCCGAACGGGTACTCGTACTCGACGTCGTATGCGCCCCTCGCGTAGTGGGCGAGCTCGTCCTTGCCATGCGGGCGCAGGCGGAGCCTTTCCGGCCGGACCCCCAAGGACTGGTGCCACTTGAGGCGCTCGTCCTTCCAGTAGTCCAGCCACTTCAACTCATCCGCCGGTGGCACGAAGTACTCCAGCTCCATCTGCTCGAACTCGCGGAGCCGGAAGATCGAGTTGCCCGGCGTGATCTCGTTGCGGAAGGCCTTGCCGATCTGCGCGATCCCGAACGGCGGCCGCATCCGCGTGCTGTTGAGGACGTTCGCGAAGTTGACGAAGATCCCCTGCGCCGTCTCGGGCCGGAGATAAACCTGGGTGCTGGAGTCCTCGGCCGGCCCGACGAAGGTCTTGAACATCAGGTTGAACTGCCGCGCCTCGGTGAACTCGCCGCCATCGTCAGCATGCCGGGGGCCCGGGAGCTGGTCGGCGCGGAATCGCTGATGACACTTCTTGCATTCGACCAGCGGGTCCGTGAAGTTCTGGACATGCCCCGAGGCGACCCAGGTCTGCGGGTTCATGATGATGCCGGCGTCGATGCCGACGACGTCGTCTCGAAGCTCGACCATGTTGCGCCAC
>JALZAV010000115.1 GCA_030948145.1 Candidatus Dormiibacterota bacterium | reverse complement strand
TAGTTCATTCGCCGCATCAGCCGCGAGCCCCAGCGAGCGATGTTGTAGCCGCGCCAGCCGTAGCGGGTATCGGCGATGAAGGCGGGGATCGGGGAGACGAGCGCGATCAGCGCGAGCAACGGGCTGACGACGACCAGTAACGCGATCATTGTCACGAACGTCAGGGCCGTTTGGACCAGTCCGAACGCGGTCGAGATCATCAGGACAGGCCGGTTGACCGAGTCGGTCTGCGCGCGCCGGAGCAGGTCGTAGGACGCAGGGTCTTCGTAGAAGGACAGGTCAAGGGTCGCTGCCTTCTCCATCACCATCAGCTGGATCCGCATCGAGACCGAATTCTGAAGAAGCTGCTGCGTGATGTTGCGCGTCGTGCCGAGGAAGGCGGTGAGCGCGAAGATCAGCAACTGCAGGACGGCCAGAAAGATGATTCCGTTGATCGTGGTGAAGACGGGCGTATGGAGAGGACCGAAATCGAACTGGACCCGGTCCGGCAGGTGGAACCGGTGGACGGCGATGCCCTGCACCACCGCGTTGATCAGCAGCTTCGCGGTGTAGGCGGAGATCGCGGGAATTATGCCGGCGATCACGGTCGTCGCGAACAGCAGGATGGTGACCCTTCTATTTGCTTGCCAGACGATCGCGATGACGCGGGGGAGCGCGGCAGCCGTTCCGCGGACCGAGTCGCGGAGGTTGCGCCAGCGGCTCCGTAGATCCTTCGGCCCTTCCTGCTCGGGCGGTCCCTCGATGATCGGGTCGCCGGTCAGGCCGCTGTTCGCCGGGCCGGTCTCGGTCCGCCGGGCACGCGCGCCAGCCCACATGGCGAACATGGATGGACCGTGGCCCGGGGGTCTCATGCGGAACGCTTTACCCAGATTGGCCGAAAAGCACGCGCCCAGGTTCGCACCAGCGAAGCTTAGCCCCACGCCGGGGCGGGTCAGCGACCAGCGAGGCGCTCGACGACCGGGCCAAACTCGCGGAACTCATCGCCGATAAACATGTAGGAGATCCCGAAGCGCGCGCGGACTGCTCGCAGTTCTCAGTCAGGCCGTCGATGCAGCCGATGAAGACGTGCGCGGACTCCAGGATCTCATCCTTGGTGAGGCGGGGCGCCGTAGCGCTGGTTCAGCCGATCGGCCACCTCGCGCGCCACCGGCCGGCCGTCGCCGGTGATCGTCACCGGGTGGAACGTCGGGTAGGTATTGAACTCCAGGTTGGCGAAGCGGTCATGGGCGGCTTCGCTGATCCAGTCGATCTTCTGCTGGATCCCTTCGGCCATGCAGGTCCCCGGCGAGGCATTATCCCGGACAGCCCGGCGCCAAACCTAAATGGCGTCTTCAGGACCTGGCTGAACACGCGCGCGGGTCGCTCAGACGGCGGGAGGAGCCGGCGCCGCCGGCGGAGTTGGGGTCGGCACCGGTGGGTGCGCGGCGTTCGGGTTCGCCGGCCGAGCGTAGGGCGAACGGCTCGGGCTTTCCTTGCTGGTCAGGCGGGCGACATCGACCTCGTCGCCACTGTACTTGGTGACACGATCAAGGTTTTCGAGAGGCACGAAGACGCGGTCGCCGCTGGCGTAATCAAGTTGCAGATACTGGCCGTTCGCGTCTCCCATGGCGCGCATGCCGGAGAAGCGGCCCAGCCCGTGGGTGGCGTGGACGACAAGATCGCCAGGCTTGAAGGGAATCGGGTTTGCTTTGGTCACGGCATTTTCTCCAGTGTTGTTGCTCCTTGATGATCGGCCCGCGTCACCCAACCTTTGCGGTCGGGCCGAGGCCCAGGTGACTCTGCTTCTATAACGTTCGCCGGAGCGAAATAGTTCGCCGGCGGCGCAAAGATCTGAGCCGGGCAACGCCAGGCGCGCCACCGGGCCTGTTCATCCTACGCGTTTGTTGCATGCGCGCGCCGATTCGATCCTCAAACGGGAATGATCAAGTGAGCGAGAAGAGACCCTGCGACCGATCCCATAGCCCTCCCCGACGGAATCGCTGGACGGCGACGCCACCGCACGGAGGGAGTAGCGAAGCTGGCCGGAAAACAAGCAAGCGAGAAACCTTGCTTTTTACGCCCGGCCTCAATATAATGTGATAGTCGCGTTAGCAAATTAATGGAGGTCTAATATGTCGCTTACGCATCTGTTGGTTCTGCTGATCGTGGGGGCGCTCGCGGGCCTGATCGGGGAGCGCCTGGTTGGTCGCGGGCTTCCGTACGGCCTGGTCGGGGCCATTGTGGCCGGCCTGGTTGGCGCCTGGTTGATGGTCGATGTCCTGCACGTCGTAATCGCGCCCGAGCTCTCGCTCGCCGGCATCCCGATCATCTCGGCGATTCTCGGTGCCGCCATCGTCGTCCTGATCGTCAGCTTCGCGATGGGAGGAGCGGGCGGCCGCTTCGGCAACCGGAGCGCTCGCTACTAAACGGACCCCCTCTTCTGAAGACCCGGTCCCGAATTGGGGCCGGGTCTTTCTTGTGATGGCTAGTTGACACCGACTAGTCGACGTCGTATAGTCGGCAGCGACTAATGACAGCCCCATCCGAACTTCCGCGTTCGCCGCTGGCCCTTGCCATCATGAATCTCCTGCTGGAGCGGCCGATGCACCCCTACGAGATGAAGATCACGATGAAGCAGCGGGGCCACAACCAGGTGATCAGGCTCAAGGGCGCCTCGATCTATGACACCGTCGAGCGGCTGGAGCGCGGTGGCTTTGTCCAGCCCCAGGAGACGAGCCGCGAGGGGCGGCGGCCCGAGCGAACCGTCTACGCGCTGACGGACTCCGGCCGGGACGAGTTGCGGAGCTGGATGCAAGAGATCGTCTCCGAGCCGGCCCAGGAATTTCCCCAATTCGCGGCCGGGCTGGCGTTCATAGCCGGCCTGGACAGGGGTGAGGCGGTCGAGTTGCTGCGCCGACGGCTTCTTCAGCTCGAGGCGGACCAGGCCGCCGCCAGGACGAAGCTGACGATCACGACGAGTTGCGGTATCCCCCGTCTTTTCACGATCGAGGGGGAGTACCTGATTGAGATCCGCGAGGCGGAGATCGATTGGATTCGCAGGCTCGTGGCGGATATCGAGAAGGGGGACGTATGGCTGACTCACGACGAGATGCTCGCGGTCGCGGCAACCGTTCATAACCGACAGAAAACCGAGGAGGGTTAATTCGACATGGTGAATCAAGAGGCACGGCCAGTTTCGCGCCCATGGATCGCGCTCGCGGTCCTCGCGCTCGGCTTGTTCATGACGCTACTCGACCTGACGATCGTCAACATCGCGATCCCGAGCATCCTCCACGACCTGAACGCCTCGCTCGACCAGGTGCTCTGGGTGCTCAACGCCTACAGCCTGCTGTACGCGGTGCTGCTGATCACCTCGGGCCGCCTCGGCGACATCTTCGGACCGCGCAATCTGTTCGTCGTCGGCGTCGTGCTGTTCACGGTTGCCTCGGCACTGAGCGGGCTGGCGCAAGATCCGACGCAACTGATCCTGGCGCGCGCCGGGCAGGGATTTGGCGCCGCGCTCCTGGCTCCGCAGGGCCTGCCGATCATGACGACGATCTTCCCGCCGCAACGACGCGCCGGCGTCTTCGCGATCTACGGGGCGCTGGCCGGTGTGGCGGTGCTGCTCGGGCCGCTGGTCGGCGGCTTCATTACGACCCATTTCGGCTGGCGATGGATCTTCTACGTGAACCTGCCGGTCGGCCTGCTGACGATCGCGCTCGCCTTCCTCTTCGTCCCGGATCTGCGGCCAGGCAGGCCGCACCGTCTTGATTTCGTCGGTGTCGGATTGGCGACGCTCGGCTTGCTCGGGGTCATCTTCGGGTTGATCGAAGGCCAGCGCTACAACTGGGGGACGGTCACCGGAATCATCACGATCCCGGAGATCATCGCCGCCGGCGTCCTGGTGCTGGGGCTCTTCGTCTTCATCCAGGCGCGCCGGCAGAACCACGAGCCGCTGTTGCCGTTCGCCGTCTTCAAGGACCGAAATTACACGTTGATGACCCTGGTACTGATGGCGATGGGGTTCGCGATGGTCGGAGTCTTTCTCCCGATCACGATCTACTTCCAGTCCGTGCTGGGGCTCAGCGCCTTCGACGCCGGCCTGGCTACCGCCCCGATGCCGCTAGCCATGATGTTCGTCTCCGGCATCGCCGCGTCCCTCTCAAACCGTGTCAGTGGGAAGTACCTGCTGATGGGCGGACTGACCGGCTTTGCGATTGGCTTTGCCTACATCGCGTGGACGGCGACGACCGCCTCGAACCGGTGGAGCTTCCTTCCTGGACTGATCATCGCGGGCGCCGGAATGGGCTTTGTCTGGACCCCGGTCTTCAGCCTCGCGACCCGTGATCTGCGCCCGGAGCTGGCCGGCGTCGCCTCCGGCGTGCTCAATACGCTCCAGGAACTCGGCGCCGTGCTGGCGAGCGCCTCGATCGGTGCCCTCTTGCAGAACCAGCTGGCGTCCGGGCTGCACACGCAGGCGGTTCATTACAGTGGCGAGCTACCGGCGGCGTTCAGGGGCCGGTTCGTCGACGGCTTCAGCCAGGCGGCGAGCAATGGGCTGGAGGTCGGGCGTGGACAGACCGGGGGTAGTGTCCAGCTGCCGCCCGATGTGCCCGCCCAGGTCGCGCAACACATTCAGCAGATCGCGCAGGCGGTCTTCACCCATGCGTACGTCAATGCCATGCGGCCGACGCTGGTCCTGCCGCTGGTGATCATCGTCGCGGCCGCGCTGGGTTGCTTCGCAATCCGGACGCGGCGTGGCGCGTCTGCCGTGCATGCCGGCCCGATCGCGCAGGAGCAGCCGGCTTCGGTCGCGTAAGCAGGTGAAGATCACGGGGAGGGCGACGTGCCCTTCCCGTGTAACCGAGGGCCGAAGTGAATGACGTAAGTCGTTTGCGCCCAAGGAGGCCCCATGAATCGCGTGATCTCCGTCGCGTTGACTTCGCTTGCGCTGGCTGCCTGCGGGCAGGCTTCTGCAGGCAGTGCCCCGACCGCACCGCCGCGCCTGCTGAACGCCGTCGTCCACGTCGCGTCGAGTCCCGCGTTGGGAACGATTCTGACGACGGCGGATGGCCGAACCCTCTATTACTTCACCCCTGAGCGCGGCGGCACGATCGCGTGCACCGAACTGTGCGCGCAGGCCTGGCCGCCATTCCTGACGCCATCAGGGTTGCTGTCGACGCCGGCGGCGCTGCCCGGTACGCTGGCGACGGTCCGTCGACGCGAGGGCGTGCAGGTGACCTACAGCGAGTGGCCCCTGTATACGTTCTCCGGCGATAAGGCCCCCGGCGACACGAACGGCCAGGGGGTGCTCGGCAAATGGTTCGTCGCCCTGACGACGTTGACCGACGCCCCAATCGCCAGAGCCACGCCACAAGCTCCAGCGCCTACGGCGACCGCTCCACCCGCGGCGCCCGTCGTCGTACCGCCGCCGATCCGGTCGACTCAGGCGCCGGCCAGTTGCATCCCCGGAATGAATGGTGGCGACCACGACGGCGACAACAACGGCGGGCCCAATGACTTCGACGGGTGTAAGTAACT
>JALZAV010000012.1 GCA_030948145.1 Candidatus Dormiibacterota bacterium | reverse complement strand
TTCCCGGGAACTCGATCAGCAGCGCGCCAACGCCCGTCTTCCCGGCTTGCGGTAAATCCGGCCGCGGATTCCAGACGAGCGCCACCGCATGACGGTCCACCGGCTGGACGAGGTAGACGGCATCTGGATGCCCAAGCGAATGGGGATAGGCGATCGCATAAGGCAGCGCACCCTGAGCCTCGGCAAGGGTGACCGGCCGGCCGAGGTCAAGGCGCTGGCCAGCTGAGCCACTGCGCGTGCCGGCTGGGGTCGCGAGGCTGGGAACGCGCTGGATGAGAACACCCTTCAGCCCAAAGAACCCGGCGATCGCGTCGCGGGTCGGCGGAATTGCGAGCAACGCTCCGATTGTCACGATCACGATGGCGGCGGCGATCGCCAGGCGGCGCGTATCGAAGAAGGCCGGTCGCGACGCAGACAACCGAATCCGCACCCTTGAGCCCATCACGGGCGTGCTCGGGAACTGGATCGCCTCCCCGAGCGCGATCAGGCGCTGTTCCAGGTCAGCCATCGCGACCTCCCAGCTGCTCGCGCAGCCGGTCGAGCGCCCGCGAGAGTCGCGATTTCACGGTGCCTTCCGGCCATCCGAGGACGGCCGCCGTTTCCTCCGACGACAGGTCGAGGAAATAGCGGCAGGCGACGACGAGCCGGTCCTCGTGACGGAGCGTGTTGACGGCACGGAGGAGCTGCTCGCGCTCCTCCGTGGCTTCCGCCAGCCGTTCGGGCGATGGGGCCGCACCACCCGTACCGACCTGCTCCGCGACACGCAATGAGAGATCGAAGCGCCGGCCGACAGCGCGCCGCGCGTTGCGCGCCTCATTGGCGACGATCTGCAGGATCCACGGCCGGAAACTCGCGCCCGGGCGGAAACGGGAGAGGGCGCGGAAGGCTTTGACAAACGCCTCCTGGCAGGCGTCCTCGGCGTCCGCTTCGGACTGGGCGATCAGATACGCGGTGCGAAAGGACACGGTTGAATATCGCTCCACAAGTTGCTCGTAGGCGTTGACATCGCCGGCACGCGCCCGATCGACGAGCTGCGATTCCTCCAGTGGACGGCCCTCCACCGAGTTACTTCCCTGCGATCTATACACCGGCCGCGCCACCGGGGTTCCGAGCCGGGCGCTAGGCGCCGAACTCCCGGATGGCTGCTTCGGCAGCCGCGCGTTCGTCCCAGGGCTGCTTTCCGCGGCCGACCAGGATGCTCCGCTCGTGGCCTTTGCCCGCTAACAGGATGGTGTCGCCGGGGGCGGCGCGACTCACCGCGTGGGCGATGCCCTTTAGCCGGTCCTCGATGCGCGCATAGTTGACGCCGTCTTTCCAACCGACCTCTTCGGCGCCGGCCGCGATCTCGCTGAGGATCCTTCCGGCATCTTCCTCGCGGGGGTCCTCATTCGTGAAGACCGCATAGTCGCTCAGCCGCGCCGCGATCTCGCCCATCCACGGCCGTTTCTCCCGATCTCGATCGCCGGCGCTCCCGAAGACGGCGATCAACTTCCCGCTGGTCACCGGCCGCAGCTCACGCAGGACCTTTTCCAGGCTCTGCGGCGTGTGGGCATAGTCAATGATGACGGCGAAGGGCTGCCCGAGATCGACCCGCTCCATTCGGCCGCTAACGCCCCTGAAGCTCTCGAGGCCTTTCTGGATTTCCTCGAGCGAGAGACCCACGGCGATGCCGGTTGCCGCCGCCGCCAGCGCGTTGGCGGCGTTCCAGCGGCCACTCACGGAGAGGCGGAACGCCAGCTGCCCGAGCGGGGTGGTCGCCTCGACCTGCAGACCCTGGGCTGACGCTTCAACCCGCTGCGCTTTGAGGTCGGCGTCAAGCTGGACCCCGTAGGTCAGCCGCTGCGCGATCGGCCGCCGAACGAGGTAGGCGTAGCTCGGGTCGTCCCGGTTCAGGATCGCACTCTTTGCCAGTCCCTTTCCTGCACTCTGGGCGGTGAGGTCGATCAATGACGCCTTGGCCTCGCGGTAGGCCTCGATCGTCCGGTGGAAGTCAAGGTGCTCATGCGCGATATTCGTGAAGACGGCGACGTCGTAGTCGCAGCCGACCACCCGCTGCAGGGCAAGCCCGTGCGAGCTCGTCTCGATGACGACGTCCTGGATGCCGGAATCGCGCATCCGGGCCAGCTGCTCCTGGATCTCGAGCGCCTCGAGCGTCGTCTGTCGCGAGTCGTTCGCGCTGATCTCCGCGCCGAAGCGGATATCGACCGTGCTCATCGATCCGGCGCGGCGGCCGCTGCTGAGCAGCATGTGCTGGATCATCGTGGTCGTCGTCGTCTTGCCATCGGTCCCCGTCACACCGATCACCACCATGGCCCGAGTCGGATGATTAAAGAACGCGCTCGAGATCAGGGCAAGCGCGCGCCGGCTGTCTGCGACCACCACCTGCGGCCAGGCGGTCGCGATATGTCGCTGCACCACGGCAACGGTGGCGCCATCGCGTAGCGCCGTTTCGACGTACCGGTGACCGTCCGTGTGCTCGCCGGGGATGGCGACGAAACAATCACCTGGACGCACCCGACGCGAGTCGTAGCAGACGCCCGTCACCTCGGGATCGGCGGGCGGCGCTTCGGTGACCGCAACGCCCTGAAGCAGCTCGCTCAGCTTCACGATCGTGATGCTACGCTCAGCCCTTGGTGGTCAGGCTCCGCCGCGATCCCCTTCGCGTCGGCTCTTCTGTCTTCGACTGGGGCTCGCGCACCTACGTGATGGGCATCGTCAATGTCACGCCCGATTCCTTCTCGGGAGACGGGGTTACCTCCGTGGACGCCGCGGTCGAGCGCGCCCGGCAAATGGAGGCCGACGGTGCCGACCTGATCGATGTCGGGGCGGAGTCCACCCGGCCGGAGACCTGGAGCGGGCCGGGGCTCCCGGAGGCCGAAGAGTCCGCCAGGCTGTTGCCAGTGATCGAGGCGATCACGCGGGCGGTCCGCCTGCCGGTCTCGGTCGATACATATAAGGCGGCGGTGGCACGACAGGCCATCGCGGCCGGTGCCGGGATCGTCAACGACGTCTTCGCGCTGCGCCGCGACCCGGCGATGGCAGCGGTGGTTGCCGCGGCCGGCGTGCCGGTGATCCTGATGCACAACGGCGGCAGCCCACCGGGAGCCGACCTGGTCAACGAGATCCGGCGCGGGCTTCAAGAGAGCGTCGCCCTCGCCGCCGGCGCCGGAATCGATCGCGAGCGGATCCTCGTCGATCCAGGGATCGGCTTCGGCAAAGACCGCGAGGGGAACCTGGAAATCGTCCGGCGGTTGAGCGAGTTCCGTGTGCTCGACTGCCCCATCCTCGTCGGACCGTCGCGGAAATCATTCATCGGCAAAACGCTCGACCTGCCCGTCGGCGATCGACTCGAAGGGACCGCGGCCGCGGTCGCGCTCAGCATCGCCGGCAGCGCCGACCTCGTCCGCGTGCACGACGTCCGGACGATGGTCCGCGTGGCGCGGATGGCGGACGCGATCGTTCGCGTGACGCGCGCATGACGCGGGCCTGGCTCGCGCTGGGGAGCAACCTCGGGGACCGCGCGGCGTATCTCGCGGCGACCCGCGACGGGCTGGTTCGCGAGGGCATCGCCTTGGTCCGCGCCTCGCTGGTGGCCGAGACCGAGCCGGTTGGGATCGTCTCGCAGCCCCGCTTCCTCAACCAGGTGCTCGAGGTCGAGACGGCCCTCGAACCGCGGCCTCTGCTTGACACCATCAAGCGTCTCGAGAGGGAGCTGGGCCGTCAGCCGCGCCAGCGCTGGGGCCCGCGGGAGATCGACATCGACATCCTTCGTTATGACGAGCGGACCGTGGACGAGCCCGGGCTCCGGATCCCACACCCCGAGCTGCCCAACCGTCCCTTCCTGCAGACGCTGCTTGCGGAGGTGGCCCCCTGATGGACGCGCCGCTGCGGGTTGCCTGGCTGGGCCATCAGAGCGGCCGCTCCGGGGATGGCCTGCTGACCTATTCCCGCGAGACCGTCGCCGGCCTGCGCGCGCGTGGGGTCAAGGTCTTCTTCGTACACCACGGCGATCTCGGTACCGCGACCGATGACACGATCGCCCTGAAGTCCCTCACGAGCAGCCATCGCTACATCATTTCGTCGCCCCGCACCAAGCGGACCATCACGCAGCTGCTCCAGCGCGAGCGGGTCGGCCTGGTGCATGTGAGCCTGAGCTTCTCGACGCTGATCGACTTCGGTCTTCCGGAGCTCTGTCATGAGCTGGGCCTCCCGGTGGTCGCCACGTTTCATGTCCCGTACGATTCGCGGTTCTCACTCTGGCAGGGAATCAGCACCGCGCTGTATCGCTTCTACTCGCAGTCGCTGGCCACTTACGACCGGGTCGTGATCTTTTCCGAGCAACAGAAGACGCTGCTGGTGCACTATGGCGTTCCCGAGGCGAACATCGCCGTGATTCCCAATGGCGTCGATGTTGCCAAGTACACCCCCGCCCCGAGCCACTTTGCCCAGACCATGGGCGCGGCGACTCTGATCGGCTATCTCGGGCGCATCGACCCGGAGAAGAATGTCGACACGCTCCTGCGGGCCTTCCAGGACCTCGATCCACCGGAGGAGGTCAAGCTGGTGCTGGTGGGGAGTGGAACCGACCGGCGCCGTCTGACGCGCCGGTTCGCCAGCGAGCGGGTCGTCTTCACTGGGCAGGTGATCGACGAGGCGGACCGGATCGAGATGTTGCGTGCCATGGACATCTTCGTCTTGCCGTCCACCGTCGAAGGGCTGTCACTCTCGCTGCTGGAGGCGATGGCCTGCGGAGTCGCGCCGGTGGCCACCGATGTAGGGTCCGATGGGGAAGCGATCCGCAACGCCGGCATTGTGCTGGACCCGCACGACCTCGAATCGCAACTCCGCCTGGCGCTTCGAACACTGCTCGAATTTCCGGACTTCCGGGCCGAGCTGGGGCGGCGCGCGCGAGCCCGCGCCTTAGAGCGCTACAGCCTCGCGGACAACCTCGAGCGTCTGCTCGCGCTTTACCGCGAGCTGCGACCGGCGGCTGACGTCGCGGTCTCCTGAGGCTTGACGGCCGCCCCAGCCCTTTCCCGGCGGTGACCGGGGGAACATCCGATGGGAACTGATTGGCCGCCCCGTTATTCGTGAGGCATGGGCGAAAGGGTTTGCCGCCGCTGTGGATTGTCATATCCGGCGGGCTACGCCGTCTGCCTGCAATGCGGCCGACCCCTGGGCGGACGTGGCGGATCAGGCGGCGGCGCCGTGTTCGGCAAGCTAGCGCTGATCATCGGAATCGGGATCAGCATGGCGAGCATCGTGGGGTTGCTCCTGGGCGCCACGACCACGACCGGCACGCCCGGCCGGATCACGGCGGCCGATGGAAGCTTCTCCGTGAAGCCACCGGCGGCCTGGTATCGGAGCGATGTCAAGTTCAGCACCGGCGTCACACCGTTGCTGGCGTTGCGGGGTCCGACGCAGGGAAGCCTGCCAGCCCGTTTCGTCGTGAGCATTCATTCAGGCCCGTACCTGTCAATGGCCGAGATTATGTCGACCTGGCCGAAAAACGGTGGATCGGGTGGTATTCCAGGACCCCCTTCCAGCAGCATGCTCGATGGCGTCCCCGACATCACGGCGGAGGGCTCGGAGGGACCGAATCGGATCGAGTGGGCGATCGTCGATCACGGGGGTCAAACCTACGAGGTGATCTTCTTCGCTCCGGAGCGGGAGTTCGACCAGCTGCGCGCCGAGGGCTTCGAACCCATCATCGCGTCCTGGCACTGGAACTGAGGGGCGGCCGGTGACGGGAATCCATCGACAGTCACGTTGTTCGCCTCAGCAGCCATGGGCGATAAGGTGTGCCGGAATTGCTGGAGCTGGTACCCGGCTACCCATCTGGTCTGCCCGAAATGCCGGGTCCGGCTGACCGCGGCAGAGGCGAACCCTCCCCAGGCCATCGCAGCGGTCCCGTCCGTCCCCGGCCCGGAACCCACGGCCGCCGCGTCTGGGCCAACCGCACCGATGCCGGCCGAGCCGGCCCCGGCAGGGTCCGGGCTGCTCAGCAGCCTGAGCAGCAAGCTCACGCTGGGCGCCGGCGCCGTCCTGCTTGTCGCCCTCTTCGTTCTTTTACTCGGGGCCCGGTATTTCAGTCCGGTCACCGCCACGGACGGAAGTTTCTCGGTCAAGGCACCGGCCGGCTGGACCGCGACCAGCGATTTCAAGTTTTCGTCGGGTGAGAAGCCGCTGCTGGCACTCAATGGACCGATTCGGGACGGCCTCCAAGCGCACTTCATCGTCAGTCAGCTTCCCGGAGCCTACGTCCCCATGACGGAGATCCAGGCGGCCTGGCCCCGTCTGGTCGAGACTCAAGGAGGCGGACAGAACGGGGCGCCCGGCCCGATGTCAACCACGACGGTGGACGGCGCACCGGCCATCACGGCCGACTCCTCGATCAAACAGGCTCGAATCGAATTTCTCGTCGTGGACCACGCCAACAAGACTTACGCCGTGTGGTTTACTGGCGCCGCAAGCGCATTCGCCGAGCTGCGCAGCAGCGGGTTCGATCGGATCATCGCCTCCTGGCACTGGAACTGACGCGAGCCCTGTCTAGGCGACTCTCCCGGCGCTGGTGAAGCGGTACCCGATGCCGGGCACCGCCAGGATGAAGAACGGATGCGAGGGATCCTGCTCGATCTTCCGGCGCAGGTTGCGGATGTGGACGTCGATCACCCGGGTTTCGATCGGGTACTCGTAGCCCCAGACGTGGTTGAGGATCTTCTCCCGGGAGAGCACCTTGCCCGCATTGGCCGCGAGGAACGCCAGCAGGTCGAACTCGGTGTGGGTCAGCATCACCTCGGCCGACTCATGGAATACGCGGCGCTCGTTGAGGTCGATGACCAGCTCCTTGAACTCCAGCCGTCCCTGGTTGACAGCTTCCTCCTCCTGCCGCGCCTTGCGCAGGTGGGCGGCGATCCGGGCGAGCAGCTCGCGGGTGCGGAACGGCTTCGTGATGTAGTCGTCGGCGCCGATCTCAAGGCCAACCACGACATCGATCTCTTCCGTCTTGGCACTGAGAATGATGATCGGCACCCGCAAGCCGGCCTTGCGGATGTCGCGGCAGACGTCGAAGCCCGAGACGTCCGGCAGCATGACATCGAGCAAGATCAGGTCCGGCTTGCTGACCTCGAGGCGGCGCATGGCCTCCCCACCGGTCTCGGCTTCCACGACCTCGTAGCCTTCCTTCTCCAGCGCAAGGTGGATCGCCTTCCGGATCATCGCCTCGTCGTCGACGATCAGGATCTTCTTCGCGGGCGGCATCAGCGGACCCCGGCGGCCACCCGCGCGACCGGGACAAGGCGGCGGCGTTGCCGGGCGGCGCCCGCGGGGCTCGTTTCGGCACGCGGGATCGTTACCGTGAACACACTCCCCTTGCCGTGCTCGCTGCGGACCTGGACCTGGCCGCCGAGCATGGTCACGAGGTTCCGCACGATGTACAGCCCGAGACCGGTTCCGGATACCCGCCGAACCGCCGGGTCGTCGGCGCGGTAAAACTTCTCGAAGAGGCGCGCCAGATGTTCCTTGCGGATTCCGACTCCCTGGTCTGACACCTCGAACCTCACAACCGCCTGGTCGCCACGCGCGCTGAGCTTGATCCGCGTTCCGGGCTCGGAATATTTTATGGCATTGCTGACGAGGTTGACGAGGATCTGGTGAAGCTTGCGCGCCTCACCGAAAACCGGCGGGATGTCTTCCGGCACGCGGCAGGCGAGGCTTCGTCCCTTGAGCATCGGTCGGAGCTCCTCGCACACGTGCTTGACGATCGGTCCGACGTCGACGCGCGAAAAGTCCACCGAGACGCGGCCCGAGTCGATCCGGCTCACCGCGAGGATGTCCCCGATCAGCTTCTCCATTCGGTCTGCCTGACCATGCAGGTCGGTGAGGAGCTCGCGCCGCTGCGCTTCCGTCAGCTCGAAGTCGAGCAGCAGTTCGCTCAGGCCTTTAAGCGTGGTCAGCGGTGTCTTGAGCTCGTGAGAGGCGGCCAGCATCAGGGCATCTCGGGCCTCGATCGTTTCCAGCTCGGGCGTCACATCATGGATGGCGATCACGGCGCCATCCGGGGTTTTGCCGCGCGACCGTAGCGCCGAGACCGAGTAGGCGACGCGGACCGGGTCGTCACTGGTGCGCAGGCGAAAGAGATAGGCGAAATGGGTGTTGACGGACGAGCCCAGTCGGAGCGTGCGTCGAAGGGCGCCGTTTGGTGCGCAGAGATTGACGCCGGTTTCTGTCCGGATTTCCAGGATGTCGGCCGCCGGCCGACCGACGGCGTCGCCGCGCAGCCATCCGGTCATCCGTTCCGCGGCGGCGTTCATCGATAGCACCGTCGCCTCGCGGTCGACGACGACCAGTGCCTGGGGGAACTGCTCAAACGCCTGGTCGGACAGCGTCCGTTCCCGCGCCATGTCAGCGCAGTATAGGCGGGCGTATGCGCGCCTTCACCTGATGCAGGCGGCGCTCGAGACGATAAGCGCCCGGCCGCAGGGCGCGCTCGTAGAGGCCCACGTAACGAACGGTCTCGCCGCCGAAGCCGGTCTTGAACCGATAGAGGCCAAACCACGGATGGTCCGGGGCGGGCTCCTCCGGGATGCCCCACCAGTCATAGGTGTCACAGCCGAGCGCACGGAAATCGAGCATCGCCTGCCAGTGCAGCGGGTAATTCGGCATCAGTTCCCGCTTGATGTCGGTCGAGCCCCCGAAGAGGTAGTAGGCCGTCTTGCCGAACCGGAAGACCATGATGCCGCCGAGGGCGTCGCCCTCGTGAAAGGCCAGGTAGATCCGGACCTCGTCGCGCGGCTCGAACAGGTCCAGACACGCCTGGTAGTACGGGACACCGGGGAGATGAATCCCCTGCCGTTTGGCGGTGTCGTTCGCGAGCCGGGCGAACGTCTTGACGTCGCGCGAGGCCTGGACCGTCACCCCCTTGCGCTCCGCGAGCGATAGGTTGTAGCGCGTCTTCGGCTTGAAGCCGGCGCGCAGCGTCTCGGGGGCGACATCGATCGGCAACAGCCGGGTCGCCTCAGGCTGGACCGGCCGCCCGCGGGTGAAGCCCCGCCCTTCGAAGAAGGCCGGCCATTCGTCACCCACCCTGGCGTTGGGCTCGACCCGCAGCACGAGGCCACGGCCGCGACGGGCGCGCCGCTCGAGCTCGTCGAGGGCCATCAGCCGCTCGGCCTCGACGACGGCCGGCCCGCGCGGGACGTAGTAGGCCGCCCCCCCGGGAATCAGGCTCGGGTTGCGCTGCAGCGAGCCGACGCCGGCGCGGCCCTGGTGAAAGGCGAGGCGCTCGATGCTCCAACCGAAGCGCGACTGGAGCTCGCCCCAGGTCCAGCTCTGCAGCAAGTTGCCTTCGGGCTGGGCGAGCAGCAGCCGGTCCCACTCTTGCGCCCCGAGGGCGTCGCCGTCGGTGACGCCGAGCGACGGATCAGACAAACTCTGGCTGGCCGGCCCGCGCGAATCGCTCCGCGAGTCGCAGCGTCATCGCCGCCGCCCGGTTGACGGGCAGGTCATAGATGCCCAGGTAGCGCACCAACTCCCCATTGAAACGTGACTTGAAGACGTAATAGCCATAGCCCGGGTGGCCCGGTTGCGGGTCGACCGGCACGCCCCACATGTCGTAGACGATGCAACCCCTTTGCTGAGCGTCCTGGATGGCCCGCCAGTGCAGTACATAGCCCGGCTTGCGATCCTTGCCCTCGGTACCGGTTCCCCCGAACAGATAGATGAGCTTGTTACCGTAGAAGAGCATCACGGCTCCCGCCAGGAGGTGATCGCCATGGCGCGCGAGGTAGATGGCTACCTGTCCACGCTCGCGAAAGAGCGAAAGCAGGTCCTGGTAGTAACCGCGGGAGCGGATCTTGAAGCCTTCACGGCCGGCGGTCTCCTCGAGGAGCCCGTAGAAGTGATCCATGGCAGCGCTCGCCTCGGACGCCTCGACCCGGATGCCCGCCCGTTCCCCGGCCCGGATGTTGCGCCGGGTGGATTCTTTGAGCCGCGTCAGGGTGGCATCGCCGCCACTGATGTCGACGCGCATGGTGGCCTGGTGCTGGATCGCGTGCCGCCCGGGGCGGGCGCCGGCGGCCTCCAGTGCGGCGCGCTGCGCGTCCGTGGTCCACTCCGGATCCACCTTCAAGACAGTGCCGCCGTCGGCCGCCAATCGCTCGCGGAGCGCCTGCCAGAACGTGGGCCACTGCTCGAGGCGATTGTCAAGGACCGGGCCACGCGGGGCGTAGTCGAGGGCCAGACCGCCCGGTAAGCCACGACGCAGAACGGAGATCGCCGCCAGCGGCCGGTCACCTTCCGCCCAGAAATAGCGTGTGACCCGCCATCCATAACGGGCTTTCAGACTCCCCCAGGCCCAGGCCTGCAGCAGGGAGCCATCGGCGGCCCGGGAGACGAAGCCGTCCCACGCCGAAGGATCGGCGCAGGTTCTGAGTTCCGGCACTCGCTAGAGCTTACCCGGGAACTGCCCGCGCCGGCGCCCAATCCCCACCTTCGGAATCGAGTTTGGCCTGTGCTAGCATGGGGGAAATCTCGGGGCGGTGGAGGCTTCTGGACAGGTGAGTTCCACAGAGCAGGCGCCGAGGCTTCAGGACTACAAGGGAACGCTTAACGAAACCCCACTCTTATCTCTCTTGCAGTCGCTGCAAGCCCAACGTGCGACCGGTACACTTCAGGTTCGAAACGGTGGAGAGGCGTTTTCGCTGTTCTTTCTGTTCGGACATCTCTTTCACGCCTACGGCGACGGAAGCCAGGGCGAGGATGCCGTCTTTGCCCCGCTCACCTGGCATCAGGGCGACTACTCCTTCGATCCCAAGTCCAAGCTGCCGACCGAAGAAACCATCACCGCGCCGACGGCCGACATTCTGGCCGAAGCGAAGCGGCGCGGCGTTCCCGGAAGCCAGAACGGCGGACAGCCGGCTGCCAGCCGGGCCGCCGCATCACCTCCACAGGCGCCCCCAGCCGCGAGCCCACCGCCCGTGGCGGCTGCGCCTCAACCGGCAGCGCAGGAGCGACAGCTCATGAGTAGCCAGCCGATGACCGCCCGGGAGCCGGCGCCCGACGGACCGCCGACCACCGAGCTCTATCCCCTGCCGGTAGGCAAGCTGGTCTACGAATCGCTCAAGACGGCGTTCGTCGACTTCCCCAAACTGCTGCGCTCGCTGAGCGCGGACCGACTCACCGGCTACCTCCGGCTGACAGGCCAGGCCTCCCGCGGCATGATTCTCTTCTATCAGGGAAGCCTGATCGAGAGCTTCTACGACGGTGGCGCCGTTGTCACGACCGGCCGCAACGCCTTCTCCCTGTTCAAGAACGACGTCGATCGCGGCGAGGGCAGCATGGATGTGATCGAGCTGACCCCCGAGGTCGTGACCGCGATCTACCAGTTGCTCACCGCCCCAACCATTCTGCAGGGACTGCTGGCCCGTTTTGTTGATGTACGGGCGCTGCTGGAGCACCTCCAGGAGGAGCAACTGCACGGCAGCCTGCTGGTGCGCGCCCCGGAGGAGATGGGGATCGTCCTCCTGCGGGGTGGTACGTTACTCGGCGCCTTTACCCGCGGGCAACCGCAGCTGGTTCAGGATCCAGAGATCGTCACCCGCCTCTGTGCCGACCCAAAGACGCGAATCGAGGTTAAGGCCGTTGCCGACCTCGAGGAACCGGAGTCGGTCAGCCTCGAAGAGATGCTGGCCATGGCACCCTCGATCCCGGCAACCGTCTACCGACCCAACCCGGCGCCGGTCCAAAGCGTCGCAGGCCCGTCAACGGTGGCGCCACGCGCGGCCGCCCCGGCCCCCGCCTACCAAACGCCGGTCGCCGAGCCCACGCGGGGGGGCGCAGAGCCTGAGATCGACTGGCAATCGCTGATGAACGAGCTCAATTCGATGGCCGACAACGCCCTGCAGAACCGGTCGAAGAAAGTCAAAGAGATGCTGGCCTCCACCGAGCACAGCCTCGACGCCCTCGATCGAACGCTCGATCGTATTTCCCAGACCTCGATCATGTTCGTCGACCCGGCGCGCCTGACCAACCTCGCCAACGAGATGCGTCAGGTCGTCGAAGAACAGCGCTAGCCGCCGCCTTTCAGCGGAGCCCTGCTAGGGTGCGGCGGGCGATCCTGGTCCTCCTGGTGCTGCTGGCGCCTCTGGTCAGCGCGGCCTGCGCCATCAACCCACCGCGGATCGTCGCCATCTCGCCGGCGCGCGACGCAACCGAGGTCGCCACCAACCAGCAGATCCAGATCGGGTTCGACCGCGCCATGAATCATGCCTCGGTCGAGTCTCGCTTCGAGCTCCAGCCCAAGCTCGCCGGCTGCGACACCACCCCGCGCGACTGCGGGTTCGCCTGGACGAACAACACGCTGGTCTACCAGCACGGCCATGTCAATCTCGAGCTCTCGACGCGCTACACCGTTCGGCTGAAGGGCGGCTATGCGGACGCCAGCGGGCAATCGAACACGCTCGATCACTCCTGGCATTTCTCAACGGAAGGGCGTCCGTCACTGGCCGCGGTTGATCCTCCGGACAATGCCACCTCGGTCGGCCCCGACCGGAACATCATCCTGACCTTCAGCCGGCCGATGCGGCCCGACAGCATGCAGGCTGGCATCCAGCTGACGCCGGACACATCCTTTTTGATCCGGACCCGACCGGGCGGCGATACCTCCCAGTTCGAGATCATCCCACAGGCTTTACTCCTACCCAACCAGTCGTACACCGTCTCGGTCGACCGGCCGGTCGACGTCCACGGCAACGCCATCTTCGGTCGCGTGCAGAGTCGCTTCAAGACCGGCCCCTATGCCCTCCCGCGGAAGATCGGCTACCTGATCGGCCAGCGTGACCAGCCCGCCTTTGGGGTGGCCGTCGTCGACCCGCACCTGGACCCCTTCCTCAACCGGTCAACGCCCAAACTGGCCTGGAAGCTGACCGACCAGGCGGTTGTGACCGATGCGATTCTCTCCTTCGACTGGGCGCCGGATGGCCGGCGGCTTGTCGTCGTCGACGCGGTTCGCGGGGCCCGGGAAGGCCAGCTTCGCATCGAGGACCTCTCGACCGGCCAGGACCTCAGGCTGGGGATCCACGCCTCTGACGTCGTCTGGTCCCCGGACGGCAGCATCATCTACCTCGCGAACGGCGTCGTGCGGCGCTACCGGCCCGCAACGCTGGAGGACACCGCCCTGACCGATCCGGCCGACGGTCGGGTCATCGCCCCACTGACGTTCAGCCCGGATGGGAAGTCGATCGCGTATGCGGCGACCGATGTCCAGGGGGCCAATCACGTCTGGATTTTGAACGTCGATCTGCGAACCAGGTTCCGGCCGCCGGGCCTGGACGATCCGGCCGACCACCCCGCCTGGTCGCTCGACGGGACCCGGTTAGCCTTCAGGCGGCTGGCCGCAGGCGGGACGGCCCTCTGGATCTACGACCTCTCGGCCAGCGGCACGAACGCCTATCGCCGGGCGGCCGGTCTCGACCTGACCGGCGCCGCTTGGCTGAACGACAACAGCACGCTCTTCGGCGCCACCGGTACTGGAACGAACGGCGCGCTTTACCGGGTCAATATCTTTTCGGCGGGCGAGGCGGGAGGCGTGGTCAAGGTCACCGGCACCAAGGACAACCCGAACGGCTCGATGCCGGCGACGCCCGGCTACGACCGGCGGCTCGCCTATGTCGGCGTCATCGACGAGCTGCCGCAGATCTTCGTCATGAATGGGGATGGATCCCGGCCGCAACAGCTGACCGAGTGGGAGGCCGACTTTCCCTATACGGGCCTGGCGCCGAATTGGACCACGAGCGGATAGGCGTCGCTCGCTAGGCGGCCAGCGGCAGAGCGTCATCCGCAACCACCTCCACGTGCGCCGGCCTGAGAAGGTAATTGGCATGGAAATAAGCGCGCAGCAACACCGTTGCCACAATCGCGGCCGCCATCAGGACCGCCGATGACCAGAACGGCATCCCGGCCTGCATTCCATACATCCAGCCACCAACCGGGTAGGCGAGCGCGGCGGCGGCGCCGGTGACGAGGGCGAACAGCCCGTAGCCTTTGGCCATCGCCGCGTCAGGGAGGACCTCGCCCACAACCGCCGTCATGACGTGCCGGAATGACCAGAAGGCGCCCCGCAGGAAGAAGGCGAGGACCAGGACGGGGAGCGCTCGGGAGGAGAAAAGGAGGACCGCCGAGAGAACGTAGACCGCCTCGAACAGGACGATGATCGTGACCGAGCCCAGCGACCGCCGTAGCAGCCCCAGGCTGAGCCCGAGCAGGACCGAGCCAAGGTAAAGGCCGCCCATCAGGGCCCCGATCCAGAGGTTGTCGACGTGGCCGAAGTCGCGCGCGTACATCGCGGTGAAGGTCCACGGGATAAAGATGATGGCCGTGACGAGCGTGAAGAGGCCGAGTAGCACCATGTAGGCGGGGTAGCGCAATAGGTCCGCGTAGCGGACCGCCCGGGCAGCCTTGGGCGGTTGTGCCTTGTGTGGCAAGAACGTGATGCACACCGTGGCCAGCACGTAGAAGGCAAAGGACGCCCAGAAGAGGGCGAAGAGGGGCGCGAACTGGGCGAGCCAGCCTGTGAGCAGGCTGGAGGCGATCAGGCCGATCGAGTAGGCCGACATGACGGTGGTCATGACCAGGGCGATGCGGTCACGAGGCACGCCGAGCGTGAGATAGACGCTGATCGCCGGCGTATTGATGACCGATGCCTGGAGGAAGACCATGCCCACCGCCGTCCAGGCCCAGTGCGGGGCGATGGCGAAGAAGAGGGGCGCCGGAATCGCGATGATCCAGCCCGCGATGATCGTCTTGCGCAGGCTGTGATGCTCCGCAAGGCGGGTGCCGGGAAACATCACCAGGGTCGCGACCACCATCGCGACCGCGGCCAGCAGCCCGATCTCGACCGCGCTGGCCCCCAGTTGCCGCTGGTAAATCGCGCCGAACGCGACAAACGGGCCGGCGCCCAGGCCGGAGAGGCCCTGGGCGAAGAACAGGAGCCATGCCCCCCGATCGATCTGGGGTCGTACCTCGGGACGGTGGCCGCCGGTGGACGGCCGGGGCACGGGCACGCGAAAAGGGAGCACATCCGTATATCGGGGCAGTTGGCCGGTCCCGTGGCCGATCACGCGACGATGCCGTAAAAGTGTCGGGGCCGGGGTCAGGCGGCGGTGCGACCCTCCGCCGACCCGGCCTCTCCCAGCTTGACCCGCCGGTAGAGTTGCTGCAGGGGGCCTGGGGCCCACCAGTTCGCCCGGCCGAGCAGCCTCATAAGGGCAGGGACGATCAGCGCCCGCACCAGGGTAGCGTCGATCGCGACCGCGAGCGCCAGCCCGAGGCCGATCGACTTGATGACAACGACGTCGGCCAGCCCGAACGCAAGGAAGACCGCCACCATGATCGCCGCCGCCCCGGTGATCAGGCGCCCGCTCCGCTCGAGGCCCTCGGCGATCGCCGCGGTCGTGTCGCCCGAGCGGCGGTACTCCTCCTGGATCCGGCTGATGAGGAGGACCTCGTAGTCCATCGACAGGCCGAAGACGATACAGAAGAGGAGGACCGGCACCGACGGGTCCAGCGCCGCCGGCGTGAAGTTCAGCAGCGAGCTCAGGTGTCCCTCCTGGAAAATCCAGACCAGGGCGCCGAAGGAGGCCCCGATCGAGAGGATGTTCATGATCACCGCCTTGAGCGGCAGCACCACGGACCCGGTCAGCAGGAAGAGCACCAGGTAGGTCACGAACAGGACGTAGGCGACCGCGAGCGGGATCCGCTGCACAATGAAATCGGTGAAGTCGATATCGAAGGCGGCGACCAGCATCCGGCTCCCGGACGGCGGCCCGAGCCTTCGCAGTGACTGGACGATGGCGCGGGCGCCAACGCTCTCCGCCTTCTCCTTGGTGACGACCGAGAGCACGGCGATGTGCTGGCCGACGCTCTGGTGGACCGCCTCGGCTGTGCGGATTGGCAACCGGCTCCGGGGCTGCACCAGCAACGCCTGGTAATCCGTCCGGCTCATCGCCGGGTCGATATTGACCGCGCTTTCAACCTGTTCGACGCCGGGGATGCGTGCGATCTGGCGACTCAGGTCGTAGAGAGCACCGACCCGAGCCGAGAGGAGCGGGCTTCCGTCCGAGTAGTGGACCACGACGCCGAGGCGGGTCTGGCCCTGTCCCGGGAACTTCTGGAGGAGGTCGTAGCCGCGCCGGGACTCGGCTGCGGGTGGCAGCATCCCGACGTCGCCGTTGGCGATCTGGATCTGCAGCACGGGTGAGGCGAGCAGGGCAAGGACGGCCGCCACCGGCACGAGCACGAGGAACGGCCGCCGCATGACCCAGGTGGCGAGCCCGTGCCAGAATCCCCGGCCCTCGGGCCGGCTGGGAAGCGGGAGGCGGATCCAGTTCACGCGGTGTCCGAGGATGGCGAGCAGGGCGCCGAGGAAGGTCAGTGCATAGAGAACGGCGATCGCCACCACGATCGCGCCGGCGAAGCCCATCGAGGCGAGAAAGGAGCCCTGGAAGAAAAGCATCGCGCTCAGGCCGATCGCGACCGTGATCCCGGAGAAGAGGACCGCCCGCCCGGATGTTGCCATCGCGGCAGCCAGTGCGTCCTCGACGGAGGCCTGCCTGGGAAGCTCCTCGCGAAACCGATTGACGATGAACAGCGAATAATCGATGGCGACCCCGAGCCCGATCAGAGTCACGATGTTTTGCGCATAGGTGGAAACGTCGGTGAGGCGAGAGAGCAGGCCGACGCCGGCCAGCCCGCCGACCACCGCCAGCCCGCCAACGCCCAGCGGGAGAAGCATGCTGATCACGGTCGCAAAGACGACCAGCAGCAGGGGGACGACCAGCGCCAGCGAGATGATCTCCGCCCGGCTCAGGTCGGCGGCGAGGTACTTATCGAACTCGCTCCCGATCGCGACACTCCCGGTGCCGTAGACGACGAGGTGGTCGGAGTGGACCTCCGAACGCAGCGACGGGTAGAAGCTCCGCGCGGTCGCGTAGTCGTCATTCAGGGAGACGACGGCAAACGCATGGTGCCGGTCGGTCGAGGTCAGGGCGCGTGCCTGGTCCGGCAGGCCGTCGTAGGGTGTCGTGATGCTCTTGACCCGTGAGTCCACGCGCAGCGGTTGCAGTGCCGCCAGCATCGCCTGCTTGAACGCCGGATCGCCGACCGACATCCCGTCGCTGCCGAAGATCAACTCGAAGGAGGAGCCTGCGCCGCTCTGCGGCAGCTCGTTTTGCATCAGGGTCAGGGCTTGTCCTGATTCGGTCTTGCTGCCGCCCCCGTTCTTTAAGGTTCCGCCGTGGCTGAGCGAGAAGATCGATGCCACGAGCAGCGTGGTCGATCCGGCGAGGACCAGCCAGCGGAAGCGGTAGACCAGGTGGCCCCAGCGCTCGAGCATGTCAGTCGAAGGTCTAGCCGGCGACGGCGGGGGCTAGTGCCGGCTGGCGGGGCGCCGTGTATTCCGCGAGCAGGCGCTCCACGGTCGACTGCCAGGTGAACTGGGTCGCGACCAACCGGCTGCGCCGGCTGAAGCAGCGCCGCAGTTCCTCGTCGGAGAGGAGCCGGGCGATCCGGTCGGCGTAGCGGGCCGGATCGCGAGAGACGAGCGTGTAGCCGGTCAGGCCGTCTTTGACGATGGTCGGTAAACCCCCGACGCGGGCGGCGACCACCGGGGTGCCGCAGGCCTCGGCCTCGAGGGCCACCAGGCCGAAGGACTCGCTGTACGAGGGCACGACACAGACCGAGGCCAGATTCAAGTAGGTCGCCAGCGTGGGCTGGTCGACGGCTCCCACGAACCGAACCTGGGACGCAATACCAAGTTCGCGCGCCAGCGCCTCCAGGCGCGAGCGCTCACCTCCGGTCGCCCGGCTCTCGGAAGCACCGTTCTGGCTGTCACCACCGATGATGACCAGCGCCAGAGGAGCGGCGACCATCCGCTCGCTGACCAGAATCCCGAAGGCCCGGACCAGCGTCTCGGCGCCTTTGAGGCGCTCAAGACGGCCGGCGAACATAATCACCCGAGCCTCGCCGAGGTCCAGTAGCGCACGCAGGGCCTCGCTCGGCCGCGGTCCGAAGAGCCGGAGGTCAACGCCCGGGGGCACCACCGCCACCTGGTCGCGGGAAGCGCCGTAGAGGCGCACGAGGTCGTCCGCTTCCTGCACGCTGGACGCGATCAACCGATCGCTGTGGCGGACGATGCCCTGCTCGACCGCGATCCGGTGATCAGGCTCGAGGACGGCGCCCTCCGCCGCGCGCTCGTTCTTGACCCGTGCCAGGGTGTGAAAGGTGTGGAACCAGGGGAGCTTCCACTCGTCCCGGAGGCGGGATCCTGCCCAGCCGGAGAGCCAGTAGTGGCTGTGCACCAGGCTGTACTCACTTTTCCGCCGGCGCTGCTCCGCCAGCACCGCCTCGGTGAAGCTGGGGAGGAGGTCGAAGAGACGGTCTTTCCCGACATTTGTCGCGGGACCAGCCTTGACCTGGGTGACCCAGCTGCGCGAGGTCAGCCGTGCCCGGTCGGGCCCCTCAGCCGAGGCGCGGCGGGTGAAGACCTCCGTCGGGATGCCGCGCCGGCTCAGCTCCTGGCAGACGGCGCGGATGTACACGTTCATGCCGCCGTTCTCGCCCGACCCGAGGTCGGCGATCGGCGACGCGTGCATGCTGACGATCGCGAGCGGCTTCACAAAACTCTCCTTCCCTGGCGGCCGTCCCTCCATTAACGCCGTTCCAATACCGCCCGGTCAACTCCGAAGCGGTACAAGGCCAGCGCGATCCGGCAGCGAATCTGCTCGGATCAGGCGACGGTCCGTCACCGGCACTCCTGTGCTACGGTTATCGAAATCTTAGCCAGCCTGGCCTGAAAGCAAACCTGCCCATACCATTCATCTGAAGCCAGTCAACCCGCTCCGGCGATTCCAGCTGCCCCTCCTGATCCTCACGCTCGTCTTCTGCTACGGCGTGATCGGGTACATGGTGATCGAGCGCTGGAACTTCATCGACTCCCTGTTCATGGTCGTGATCACGGTGACCACGGTCGGCTACGAGGAGGTCCATCCCCTGAGCGAGGTCGGCCGGGTCTTCACCATGACCGTGATCGTCAGCGGGGTCGGCACCATGCTCTATACGCTGGGAATCTTCGGCGAGTTACTCGTTGATGGCCAGCTGGCACGGTACGCTAGGATGCGCCGCATGGAACGCCGGATCACGGACCTGAAGGAGCACTTCATCGTCTGTGGATACGGCCGGATGGGCACCCGCGTGGCCCAGGAGTTCCGCCAGCTGGACACACGCTTCGTCGTGGTGGAGAGCAACCCCGCCTCGCTCGAGCGGCTGCGCAGCGACGACATCCTCTACGTCGAGGGCGACGCAACCTCTGACGAGTCTCTGCTCAAAGCCGGGATCCTCCGCGCCAAGGGACTGGTGACCGCCGTCGATTCTGACGAGCGCAACGTGTTCATCACCCTGACAGCCAGGGCGCTCAACCCAGCCCTCTTTATCGTGGCCCGTTCCTCCTTCCAGGATTCCGCTGAGAAGCTGCGCCGGGCGGGCGCCAACCAGGTCGTGTCGCCCTACCTGATGGGAGCGCACCGGATGGCGGCGTTGGCGGTCCGGCCGGTCGCCGTCGACGTCCTGGATTCCGTCCTGAACGGTGAGAACATCGACCTTGTCGTAGAGGAGATGCTGGTCCCGTCGGCATCCCGGCTGCTGGGGCGGTCGCTGGCCGAGTCGGGGATGCGCGAGGCGGGGGCCAACATCCTCGCCATCCGGAAGCGAAGCGGACAGCTGCGCATCAATCCACCGGACTCCCAGGTCCTCGAAACCGACGACCTCCTGGTCGCGATCGGGACCCGGGAACAGATGAGCGCGGCAGAACGCCTGCTCTGACGGAGCCCGGCCGGCTTCTCTTCCTCTTCTCCGATACGGGCGCCGGCCATCGCGCCGCCGCCGAAGCCGTCGCCGCCGCCACCGAGCGGCGCTACCCGGGCCGCTTCCGCATCGACCTCTACGACCCGATGTCGGACCATGCCCTGCTGGCCGGCCGGCTGACCGCCCTCTACGGTCCGATCACACGCCGGCTTCCGTTCCTCTGGGCCGCCTCGTACCACGTCACCAACATGGAGCCGACGGTCCGTCTCTTCCAGCACAGCATCGGCCGCGGCCTGCGACGAAAGCTGCGGCAGGTGCTTGAGCCGGAGCCGGTGCTGGTCGCCAGCTTCCATCCGCTGCTCAACCACGTGGCGAGCGAAGTCATTCCAACCTCGGTGCCGCGCGTCACCGTGATCACGGACTGGATCGACTTCCACCGGGCCTGGACCGATCTGCCGGCGGATTGCATCATCTGTCCTTCCGAGCCTGCGTACGAGCTCTGCCGTAAACGCGGGGTCCAGGCGAATCGCCTGGCGCGGGCCGGACTCCCGATCCATCCGCGCTTCAAGGACGCGATGCGACGCTATCCCACCAAGATGGCAGCGCGGCAGGCGTTGCGCCTACGGCCGCACGCCCCCACCGTGCTGCTGGCCGGTGGCGGGGACGGCACTGAGCCACTCGGGAAGTACGCAGCGTCGCTGGCCCGGTCGAAGGACGATGTCCAGGTGCTCGCCGTCTGTGGCAGGAACGCCACCCTGGCGCGCCGGATCAGGGAGCAGAGCCATGCCGGCGTCCACGTCTTCGGATTCGTGGATAACATGCCGGACCTCCTGCTGGCGTCCGACCTGCTTGCCACCCGCGCCGGCCCAGGCATGATCGCGGAGGGGCTGGCCGCCGGTTGCCCCCTGCTGCTGACTGGGTACCTCCCCGGGCAGGAAGAGGGCAACGTCCGCGAGGTGACGCGGCGGCAGCTGGGCCGCTTCGTTCCACGCCCGGCCGACCTGGCGCTGGCGGTCAGCGAGTGGTTTTCAAAACCGCAGGCGGAACAGGAGGCCGACACCGTTCGCGCCCGCCAGGCCAGCGATCCGGATGCCAGCTATCAGATCGCCGAGATCATGGCCGAGATGGTTGATAGGCGGTCCGGCTAGACGGCGGAGCTGGGACAGAGCAGGCGGAAGTCGCAGCCAGAGCACTTCATCCGATCAGGCTTCGCCGGGAACTGCTCGGCGCGGATGCCCTCGGCGACCTTGAGGATGGTCTGGCGGTCTTCCTCGAGCCGCTCAAGCGGCTTCTCGACCGTAACCCGCTCGCTGGTCTCGAGGTAGTAGTAGGAGAGGCTTAAAGGATTGAAGCGAAAGACATCTCGAGCGGCCAGCGCGTACACACCGAGCTGCAGGTCTTTGGCGAGTTCGGGCGCGCGGCGCGCCGACCCCGTTTTGTAATCGATCACCTCGTAGGAGCCGTCAGGTCGCCGGTCGACGCGGTCGATCCGGCCGGTGAGCCTCAGCCCGTCCACCCGCAGGCTGAACGGTTGCTCGAGAAGAAGCGGCTTGCGCAGGTCACCGGCATCGAAGGCATTGCGCAGATAGGTGCGGCCAAGGTCCTGCAGTGATGGCGCCTGCTCCGGTGCGCAGAAGCGCTCGCGTGTCCAGGCGTCGACGTAGGCGCTGTCCACCATCTGCCAGGTGAGGGGCCGGTCACGCTCGATCGACCCGAGCGCGTCCCGGAGCGCCTCGTGAAGGATGCGTCCGAACTGCATCTGCGGCCGGGGCCGCGTCGGGAGCCGGAACACGAACCGGTACTGGTACATCTGTGGGCACCGCTGGTAGGTGTCGACCTGCGTATACGACAGCGCGGCGATCGGCGGCGCCTCCGTCAGCGGAAGCTCCACCTGCTGGACCACCTCGATGACGCCGGCGGGTGACGACGCCAGCAGTTGACTCGCGGCGAGTTCGCGGGCGTCGGTGCCCCGGATCGGCGTCAGGAAGCGCGAGGGGCGCCAGTCTTTGACGCCCTCGTAGCGGCCGGCATAGGTGCAGACCAGTTCCTCGCGGGCGCGCGTGATCGCCACATAGGCGAGGCGTCGCTCCTCCGCGAGATGGACGTCGGTCGAGGGGAGCTCCTCCTTGAGGAGCGCGTCGGGCATCGTCAGACCCTCACTCCTGCGGCTCGACGGGAAGCGACCGTCGACCAGGTGTGGGACGATCACCAGCCCGAATTCCAACCCCTTGGCCTGGTGCACCGTCATCAGGTGCACCGCGTTGACGGTGTCCTCGAGCGGCGCGATCTCTTCATCGGCCTGGGCCGCTTCGGTCAGGACCAGATGGTCGAGATAGGCCCGCAGGTGGTGGTCCTGGTGCTCGTCGCAGTACGAGCCAACCAGCTCGGCCAGTTTCTGGACGCTAGCACTGACCTGCAGGCGCTCGATCGGGCCCCCAAATCGATCGACGTCCAGGTAGCGGGTCTGCTCCATGATCTCGTAGAACAGGTCGTCCACGCCGACGCGCAGTGCCATCGCGGCGAAGCCGCGTAGTTCCTTGCAGAGCCGGCGCGCGCCCTGCTCCGCAGAGGCCTCGAGGAGATCGAAGAATCGACGCCCGCTCTCCCTCGCCTCACGCGCCCAGCGACCTGCCGCCACCGGGTCGGTCGCGTAGCGCGGCAGTGTCAGCAGACGCATCAGGCAGATCGGATCGTCCGGGGAATCGACGGCGCGTAGCAGGGCGAGGCAGTCCTTGATCTCCGGCTGTTGATAGAAGCCACGACCGCCGCTGACCTGGTAGGCGACGCCCTGCCGCTGCAGCGCTCTGGCGAAGTTGTGGAGGTGGGCATTGGCGCGGAGGAGGATCGCGATCTCACTGGGTCGGTGGCCTCCCTCGTTGATCGCGCGTTTCACGTAGCCCGCCACGGCGTCGGCCTCCTCGCCGACCCCGGGGGCGCTCAGGATGCTGACCGGCCGCCCCTCACCCCGGGTCGCTCGCAGTTGCTTGGGCAGGCGGCTGTCATCCTCCGCGATCAGGCGCTCGGCGGCCCGGAGGATCGGGCCACGGCTGCGGTAGTTATCCTCCAGCCGAATGACCGTGGCTTCCGGGAAGATCCGCTGGAATCGCTGCAGGTTGGCAATCGAGGCACCCCGGAACTTGTAGATGCTCTGGTCGTCGTCACCGACGACGCAGAGGTTGCGATGCGAGGCGCTGAGCAGCTCGAGCAGGCGGCTCTGCGCGTAATTCGTGTCCTGGAACTCGTCCACCATGACGTGCGCGAAGCGATCCCCCTGGCGGCGCGCGACGGTCGGTTCGTCCGCGAGCAGTTCGGCGCTGTAGAAAATCGTGTCGTCGAAATCGAGGCGGTTCTCAGCGAGGAGCCTTTGCTGGTAGGCGGCGTAGACGTGGGCCGCCTGCGCCTGGGCCTGAATCACCGGGTCGTCTGATTCGGCGGCGCACTCCGCCCAGCGGCTGAACTCGGCTGGCGAGATCAGCTCCTGCTTGAGCCGCTCGACCAGTTTGAGCAGGTCTCCGATGCGTTCGAAGGGCCGCTGCGCGTGAAACAGGCGGGAGGGCCGGCGGTCAAAGAGGACGTCGCGCATGAGCTCCCACTTGCGGACTTCCGAGACCATCCGGTAGCCCCGCGCGATGCCACACAGCCAGCCTTCCTCCTGGAGGAAGCGCTGCGCGAAGGCGTGGTAGGTCAGCACGTAGCGCTCGCCGGCCGGCAGGTAATCTTCGCGCTCCACCCGGTCGAGGACCTCGCGCGCCGCTTTTTCGGTGAATGTCAGGAGCAGGATCCGCTCGGCGCCGGCCCCTTCCTGGCGCAGGCGCCGGTACCGCTCCACCAGCACGCGCGTCTTGCCGGTGCCCGCGCCCGCCACGATCAGCAGCGGGCCGCTGCTGTGGGCAACCGCTGTCCGCTGTGCCTCGTTGAGACCGGGCCCGCCTCGGATCACCGGCGCCCGCTCGACTGGATGATCCGGACATCGCGGACGACCGGCGCGCCGATCGAGTCGTTGATGCGCTGCAACAGCAGGCCTCGCTCGAGATGGAGCTGGTGCGCCAGCGCGCTGCTGCTGGCCGTTACCCAGAGCGTGCCGCCTGTCAGCTTGAGCGCCGTCGTGTCGTGCGCCAGGTCGGGCCCGACCACGCCCGGCCAGAGGTGGAGGGCCTGCGCTTCCCGGGTGCGGCGGACGATTCCGAGTGATTTCAACGCGGATGGCAGCGCCGCCCCGATGCTACGCATGGATGCTGCCCTGCTCGACCCGAAAGATGGCGGCCCGCTCCAGGATGCTGCGTGGAAGGTCGTTGAGGTCGGCCGCGGTGATCAGCGCCTGAGGCCCTGGCTGCAGGGCGGCCAAAAGCCGCTCCCGCCGCGCAGGATCGAGTTCCGACATCACGTCATCGAGCAGCAATACCGGTTGCTCGCCGGTGACTTCGGCGAGGTAGTGTAGCTCCGCGAGCTTCAGGCTCAAAACCGCGGTCCGCTGCTGGCCCTGACTGGCGAAGAGCCGGGCCTCGTGATCGTCCAACCACACCTCGACATCATCACGCTGCGGTCCGACAACTGTCTGTCCACGCGCGATCTCCTCATCGCTGGCCTCCTGCATGGCGGCCTGCAGTTGGGCCCGCACAAGTTCGACCGGGGCTTCGCCGATTCGCGCACCCGAGGGCCGGTAGCGGAGCTCAAGGCGTTCCCGATCGTCGGTTAGCTCCCGGTGGAACGCCCCCGCCACCGGCTGGAGCTCGAGCAACCGCCGCTGGCGCTCCACCATGATCAGGGCCCCTGACTCGGCCAGGCTTTCGGTCCAGTAGTGGAGGTTGCTCGCCGCCTGGCGGCCCTCCCGGACAGCGCGCAAGAGCGCGTTCCGCTGCTCGAGCAGGTGGCCGTAGCGAGTTAATTCCCGGGCATGGCCCGGGTCGATCTGCGACAGCAGGGTGTTCAGGAACCGGCGTCGGCCGTCGCCACTCCCCTTGACCAGTTGCAGGTCGTCGGGCCAGAAGAGCACGACGCGGAGGAACCCGGCCATCTCACTCGACTGCCTGGCGACACCGTTAACGGAAAAGCGTTTGCTGGCTCGCGTCCCGCTCGCCGTCGCGGTCACGCCGATGCGGAGGTCGAGATCATCGCGCCCGCGTTCCGTCTGGACGGTGCAGGTGACGCGGGCCGCCGGCTGCCCGAAGCGGACCATCTCGGTCGCTTGCTGTGTGCGAGGGGAACGCGAGAGCGCGACCAGCGCGACGGCCTCGAGGAGGTTCGTCTTTCCCTGCGCGTTGCCGCCGAAGAACACCGTGGCGGAGCGCTCGAGGGCCAGATCCAGCTCGGGATAGTTTCGGAAATCGAAGAGGGAGACGTTGGAGAGGAACAAGAGGACGATTCAGGCTACATGGCAACGCGCACGGGCATGATGATGTACAGGTAGTCATCCTTCCCCACCGGTCGGATGATGCCTGGGTTCAAGGGCCCGGTAAATCCAAGCTGGACCTCGTCAGTCCCGAGGACCGCGAGAACGTCGAGCAAGTACTTCGAATTGAAGGCGACCTGAAGATCCTGGCCTTCGATCGTCGCCTCGACGTCGGCAATGTTCTGGCCGACCTCGCTGGTGTTCGCGGTCAGGGTCAGCTTCTTGCCCTCGGTCTTGAACTTGATGACGTTGGCGGCGTCCTTGGAGAACAGGGAAACCATCTTGGTCGTGTAGAGCAAGTCCTGTGTCTTCGCGGTGATCGTGGTGGTGCTCTGTGACGGGATGACCTGCTGGTAATTCGGATAGGTGCCCTCAATCAGGCGGCTCATCAGCTCGACATCGCCGGTCTTGAAATAGACCTGGTTTTTCTGTGGTCCGACCGTCACGTCGATCTCGGCGCCACCGACTTTCAAGATCCGGCTGAGCTCGGTGAGGGCACGCGCTGGGATGACCACGGTATCCGACTCACCACTATCGGCGGTGAATGGCAGGGTCTTGACTGCCAGGCGGTGTCCATCGGTCGCGGCGAACGTCGCCCTCCCGCCATTCAGCTGGATATAGACGCCGGTCAGCACCGGGCGCCCCTCGTCACTCGAGGCGGCGATGACGGTCTGCTCGATAGCGTCGCGTAGCAGTCCCTGGTCTATCTTGACCTTGCGCCCCTCGCCTCCGGACGGCACCGGCGGGAAGTCGGCCGGGTCGATGCCCCGAATGCTGGCGTCGAATTTGGCGCTTCGCAGGCTGAGCGATTGCGTCTTCTTGTCGAGAGCCATCGAGAGGGGCTCGTTGGGATGCGAACTGACAAAGTCGGTCAACAGGCGCGCTGGAACAGTGATGCCGCCTTCTTCCTGGACCTCGGCGGGGATCATCTGCCGGATCCCGATCTCGAGGTTGGTGGCGGTCAGCTGCAGGCCCTCCGGAGAGGTCTGCATCAGGACATTGTTCAGAATTGGAAGGGTGTTTCGTGATGACACGGCTCGTGAGACGACGTGCAAGCCCTGACCGAGGCTTCCGGCGGCAACGGTGACCTTCATGGTGCTCCTTGTCTACACGACCCGGATCATTGACAGACGCTTCTTGAGAGAAAAGACGTAGCCGTAGTGCGGTGCACAACAGGGAAAACGACCCCTGTGTCGATCGAAACGACTCCAATTATAGGCGGCACAAAATGTGCATTCGCGAGGGGCTTATGCACCGTTTGCGGTCCTGCGCACAGAGTCCACGTCCATACCGTGCCGTTGTCCACAGGCATCAGTGGGAATAGAGAAGTTCGCGAATTTTCCGGAGGTCCGCCTGCAGCCGTTGATCCTCGCGCGCCTCGGTCGAGATCTTCTCGTAGGAGTGCAGCACCGTCGTGTGGTCGCGGCCGCCGAACGCCTGACCGATGGCCGGCAGGGACGAGGCCGTCTCCTCACGGATCAGGTACATGGCGACTTGCCGGGGAAAGACAATGTGTTTGTCGCGACGCTTGCCCTTCATCTCCTCGAGGCTGATGTGGTAGAAGCTGGCGACGGTGCGCGAGATGGCGTCGACCGAAAGAGTCCTCGTCTCGGTCGACGGGATCACGTCCTGAAGCAACTTGGCGGCCATCTCAACATTGATGGTCTCCCGGTTGAGAGATGCATGGGCGATGACCCGGATCAATGCCCCCTCGAGCTCACGGATGTTTTTCTGGATCTTGTGGGCGATGAAGGAGAGCACATCCTCGGGTACCAGCCGCGCGTATGGTCCGACCTTCGATTTCAAAATGGCGACCCGGGTTTCAAAATCGGCCGCCTGAATGTCGGCGATCAACCCCCATGAGAATCGTGAGCGAAGCCGGTCCTCGAGCGTCGGGATCTCCTTGGGTGGCCGATCGGAGGAGATGACGATCTGGCGGTTGAGCTCGTGGAGGGAATTAAAGGTATGGAAAAACTCCTCCTGGGTCCGGTCCTTGCCGGCGAGGAACTGGATATCGTCGACCAGCAGCACGTCGACCGTCCGGTAGCGGGTGCGGAAATCGTTCATGCGCCCTTGCTGGATCGACGTGATCATCTCGTTCATGAACTTTTCGCTGGTCACGTAAGCAACCTTGCGGCGATGGTGCTTCTCGATCACTGCGTGTCCGATGGCGTGCATCAGGTGGGTTTTGCCCAGGCCGACTCCGCCATAGAGGAAGAGCGGGTTGTAGGCCTTGGCCGGCGTTTCCGCCACCGCCCGGCACGCCGCATGGGCAAAGCGCGAGTTGTTGCCGACGACGAAATGCTGGAATTGGAGTTTCGGATTCAATTGCGAGGACTCGTCGAGAACGGGATCCTCGGCCTCCGGAGCCGGTTCCTCGGCGACAGCCACGGCGGCCTCGCGCCGCTGGCGCGTGCTGCTGCCTGCCTCAGTGGAGCCGTTGACCACCTCGAACGCCACCGTCACGTCTCCGGAGACTATCGCCGAGAGCGTCTCCTTGATCATCGCGGAGTAGCGGTCCTCGAGCCAGTCCTTGGCGAGCTTTGTCGGCACGCCGATCCGGAAATCGTTTCGCTCTCGCCCCACCAGCGAGGCGTTTTTCAGCCAGGTTTCATAGCTTGGCTTGCTGAGCTGGAACCGAAGTTCCTCCTGCGCCGCCTGCCAGATCTGTTCCGCTTCCATCCGCTCCTCCACACGCACGAGACGACGATTCGTTGGAGAGCACAGAGCCGGAACTGCGCGGCCACACGCGCCGGACGAAAACGAGGCCCAGGACGGCTTAGCGATGACGCAACTTATGCACACACTTCCCACAAATGTGGATAAGCGTATGGAGGTCTCCCCAGCCTTGTGTGAATAAGTTGTTGATGGTTGAGAGCCGTAGCTCTCCAGGGCACCGGAAGCATAGCAAAAGGGTTCGCGGCGCGCAATCCGAATTTCCGTACGCGCCCGGGCCACGCGTGCCGGACGCCGTGGTATCGTAGGACGGCTCATGAAGCGCACCCATCAGCCCAAGAAGCGCCAGCGCGTCAAGGTCCACGGATTCCGCGCCCGGATGTCGACGACCGGTGGCGTGAAGGTCATCAAGGCGCGCCGCGCCAAGGGCCGCCACGTTCTGACCCCGACCTCGAGCCGCCGATACCGGTAGGTGTCCCACCCGGCGGCGCCGGATCGAGCCAGGTGGTGCCGCCGACGGGACGGATGAAGCAGCGGCAGCGACTCCTTCGTTCCGCCGACTTCGATCGCACCCTGCGATCGGGCCGGCGGGCCGCCTCCGCCTACCTGGCGCTCTTTGTAAGCGATAATGAAGTTGGCCGTCCCCGGGTCGGCCTGGCGGTGAGCCGCAAGCTGGGCAATGCCGTAGTCCGGAATAGAATCAAGCGGCGCTTGCGCGAAGCGGTTCGACCGCTGGTAACGACGGCCCTGGAAGGTCGCGACGTTGTAATAGTGGCGAGGACGCGCGCGGTCAATGCCGAATATGCGCAATTGCGCCGGGAGTTAGAGATGTTGTGGTCGAAAGGATTCGGCCAGTGACCGCGCTGTCGCTGGGCCTGATCCGCCTTTACCGGGTGACGCTTGGGCCGGTCTTCGGCCTGGTCAGCGGCTGCCGTTATCAGCCAACCTGTTCGCAATACGGCTATGAAGCCGTTCAGAAGTACGGTTGGTTGCGCGGCTGGCCGATGGCCCTACGCCGGATTGGCCGCTGCCATCCCTTTCATCAGGGCGGCTGGGACCCGGTGCCATGAACTTCAACGGCATTGGTGATCTCTGGCACCCGATCTGGTTGCTCTGGTGGACGATCGTCGGCGTCCCGATCCACGCGGTTCTGAAGACTATCCTCGCGCTCTTCAGCGGTAACCCGGTCGCGCAGGCGATCGGACCGTTCGGCATCGCCATCATCATCCTGACGATCCTGATCAAGCTGGTGCTCTCACCCGTCTTCCAGTATCAGCTGACCACCTCGCGCCGGGTGCAAGCCGAGCAGCGCCGGATCGCTCCCCAGCTGGCCGCGATCCGCAAAAAGTACAAGAAGGACCCGCAGCGGCTCAACACCGAAACGATGGCGCTCTATAAAGAGCACAACATCAACCCGCTTGCCCAGATGAGCGGCTGCCTACCGGCGCTCGTCCAATCGCCCATCCTGATCGCCCTCTTCTATGTCATCCGCGATGCGCACCAGAGCCTGCCGATCCACAACTTCAGTTTCCTGTCGATCGCGCTCGATCACACGGCGCTGCAGAAGGGTCAGGTCTTTCTCGCCATCCTGCTCCCGATCCTGGCGGGCCTGACCACCTTCGTGCAGACCAAGATGATGACGCCGGCGGGTGGTACGGCCGGCCAGGATCCGACCCAGGCAGCCATGACGCAGAACATGACGATGATCATGCCGGTCTTCATCGGCTTCATCTCGCTCCAGTTCGCGGCTGCGCTCGCACTCTACTGGGTGGTGAGCAACCTGTTCAGCATCGGTCAGCAATACTTCATCACCGGCTGGGGATCGCTCAGGATCCCGCAGGTACTGCGAAGGGGGGCCGCCGCATGAGTAGCGTGGAAACAACCGGAAAAACCGTCGACGAGGCGATCGAAAAGGGGCTGGAAGAGCTCGAGGAGGCTCGGGAAAACGTCGAGGTCGAGATTCTGGACCAGACGCCCGAGGAAGCCCGGGTCCGGGTAACCCTGCACGAGACCTACGCGCGGAAGGCCCGCCAGGTCGTGGCCGAGCTGCTCTACAAGATGGGGATCCCGGCGCAGGTCTTCATCCGGCAGGCCGAGGACCCGGTGATGATCGATATTGCAGGCGACAACCTGGGCCTGCTGATCGGCTGGCGCGGCGAAACGCTGCGAGCCTTCCAGACCGTCGTCAACCTGATCCTGAACGAGGGCCGCACGGATCGCCGCCGTCTCGTCGTCGATGTCGAGCACTATCGCAACCGTCGCGAGGAGACGGTCAAGGAGATGGCGCTGCGGCTCGCAGAGCGGGTCAGGCGGACCGGCGAGCGGATCATGATGGACCCGATGCAGGCCTACGAGCGTCGGATCGTGCACATCACCCTGGAGAAAGAGCCGGGGATCAAGACCGAAAGCCAGGGCGAGGACCCCAACCGCCGGGTGGCGATCCTGCCGGATGGTGTGCCGGCTGCCCGCCGTCCGGTTGAACGACCGGCACCCGCGGCGGCGCCCCCGCTGACGCGCGAAGGCGTCGGCTATGGCGATCGACCGCGATATGGGGACCGGCCTCGATTCGGCGAACGTCCGCGATTCGGCGAGCGCCGCCCTGACTATCCCGAGGCGGAGGGCTCCAAGCCTGACGCCTGAGCTCGGCCGGGATCCTCGATCTCGCGAAGCGCGCGATCAAGCGTTCCGAGGATGACCTCAGCGGGGAGTCCGTCGTCGAGGGCCTCCTGCGCCTGGCATATGGCCCGTCGTGAGGCGGGCGTCGGCGCCTCCGTGCCGAGGCGGCGCAGGTCGCTGGCGAGGGACTCCGCCGGTCCACTGCCCGAATCCGAGTCGGCGTAGCTCCACGCCTCGAGGCGCGCGATCAGGCTGCGGACCCGATCGGAAAAGGGTGGCACCCCGGTGGTGAGCGCGGTCAACGTGGCGCGCAATCGCGGGGCGGCCGCCAGAGGAACCCTGATCTCGAGGCGGTCGGGGGGGAGCCAGCAGGCGGCGGCCTCGGTTTCGCCGCCACCGGGCCAGCGAAGATAACGCAGGAGCCCGGGCGCCGGCAGGCTTCCAAAAAGCGCAGCGGCCATCGTCGCCGCTCCCGAGCCGGCGACAACGAAATGGGCTTCCGGTTCGGCCTCCGTGAATTCAAATGGCTCAGTCATGGGATCAGGTTATCGGCCCGTATGGCACTCATATTTCCCTCTGGCGCGCGCGGCAGAGGAGGCCGACTGGCGCCAATCCTACGATATACTGAGTTTGTGCCCCAGGCCCCTCCCCAGTACCGGCTCGCCACCTTGCCGAGCGGGGCGAGAGTCGTCTCCGCTGAACTCAAGGATCGTCCTTCCGTGTCCATGGCCGTCCTCTTCAAGGTCGGATCACGCTACGAGACGGACCAGGTTGCCGGGGTGTCGCACTTTCTCGAACATATGTTCTTCAAGGGTTCGCAGCGATACGGGGGGGCCAAGGAGATCGCCGAGGCGATCGAGGGGGTGGGCGGCGTCCTCAACGCCGCCACCGACAAAGAGCTGACCATGTACTGGGCGCGCGTGCCCAAGAACAAGGCGACCCTGGCGATCGACGTCCTCGGTGACATGCTGTTTGCCCCGTTGATCGATGCAGCCGAACTGGAGAAGGAACGGCTGGTCGTGCTCGAGGAGCTCAAGATGTATCAGGACAGCCCCCAGGAGCACGTGCACAGTCTGTACGAGCAGATCAGCTGGCCGAACCATCCGCTCGGCCGCGATATCGGAGGGACCGAAGCCTCGGTCCGCGCCCTGAGCCGCGATGACCTGCTGCGCTATCTCGAGGAGCACTACCTGCTGAAAAACCTGGTGGTGACGATCGCCGGGCCGCTTTCCCATGAGGAGGCGATCGCCTTGATCGAGCCGCACCTGAAGACGCGCGGCAACGGCGCCGCCTCGTCGCCGTTCCTGCCATCAGTCGCCAATGGCGCGAAGCCGGGCGTTCTCCTTAAGAACAAGAAAACCGAACAGGCCCATGTCTGTTTCGGCGTCCATGCGCCCTCGTACATGGATAAGGACCGGCATGTCATCGACATCCTCAATTGCGTCCTTGGTGAGGGAATGAGCTCGCGCCTCTTCCTCGAGGTTCGGGAAAAGCTCGGCCTCGCCTACGATGTCCACTCCTATGTGAACCGCATGTACGACACCGGCGTCCTCGGCATCTACGCCGGAACGGAGCCGCGCCAGGCCGCCCGCGCGGTCGGTGCCATCGTCGGGCAGCTCAAGCGCCTCTGCGACGAGCCCGTCAAGCCGGCGGAGTTGACCAAGGCGAAGGAGTTCTATAAGGGGCGCTTGCTGTTGCAGATGGAGAGCACCAACTCGGTCGCGACCTGGTACGGCGGCCAGGAGGCCCTGATGGGAAGGATCGAGGACGTCGACCAGACAATGGCCGAGATCGACACCGTTACCGCGGACAAGGTGACGGAGGTGGCGCGGTCGCTCTTCAGCCAGAATTTGCAGCTGGCCGTCATCGGGCCGTTCCGCAGCGAGGCGCCGTTCCTCAAACAGATCGCCTGAGCTCATTCAGGGGCAGGCTAGAATGAGTTGCCCCAAATGAAGTTGCAATAGCATGGCGCAGTCTCCGCGAGCGCAACCGCCTGCACCCGGACCGGCTCCTCACCAGAAATCGTTCCTTCGAGACACACTCGAGATCGTCTTCCTGGCGCTCGTCCTCTATGTCGTGATCCAGTATGCCGTGCAGACGGTGCACGTCCTCGGGTCGAGCATGAGCACTACGTTGCACGACAACGACCTGCTGGTGGCCTCGAAGATCTCGTACAAGTTGCATCCGCCGCAGCGTGGCGACATCGTCGTCTTCAAGCCGCCGAACGAGGATAGTCGCGACTTCATCAAGCGTGTGATCGCCCTGCCGGGCGACAAGATCCGCATCGCCAACTCGGTCGTCTACATCAATGGTCAGGTCCTCCGCGAGCCATACCTGCCCGAGCGATGGACCTACAACAACATCTGGCCGGCCGACGGCCAGGAGAAGCCGGTTCCCGCCGGCCAGTACTTCGTCATGGGGGATAACCGGAATCATTCGAGCGACTCGCGAAGCTTCGGCTTCGTCGAACTGGATGCCATCCTGGGGAAGGCCGAGGTGCGCATCTGGCCGCTCGACCAGGTCGGGTTCCTCACCAGCAAGCCGACCCTGACGAACGGGCAATGACGCAACAGACGCTTGTCCTCGTGAAGCCCGATGGCCTTCAGCGAACGCTGGTTGGCGAAATCATCCGCCGCCTGGAGGCCCGCGGGCTCAAGCTGATCGGCCTCAAGTTGATGCGGGTCTCACAGGAGCTGGCGGGACGCCATTATGCGGAGCACCGCGGCAAGCCGTTCTTTGAAGGGCTGATCAGCTTCATCACCTCCAGTCCGGTGGTCGCGATGGTCTGGGAAGGCCGCGAGGCGATCGCGGTGGTGCGCGCGCTGATGGGCACCACCGATCCCTTGAAGGCCCTGCCGGGAACGATTCGAGGCGACCTCGCGCTCGACCATGGCATGAACCTGATCCACGGATCGGATTCCCCGGCCCGGGCGGAAACGGAAATCGCGCTCTTCTTTGCGGCGGGCGAGCTTTTTGACTACGAGCGAAGTATCGACCGCTGGGTGCGCGAGTCGTAGGGCGCATCCGTCTGGTTCCACGGGGAACAGGCCGGCTCTAGCTCAGGCGGCGGCGCAGGGCCTCCAGTTCCTCGTCGCTGTAGAACTCGATCGTCAGCCGCCCGCCCTTGCGCATCCGCGTAAGGATGACCTTCGTTCCCAGCGCGCGCCGGAACTCATCCTCGAGCGCGGCCGTATCCGGGTCGGGTGGCGGCGTTGGGGTCTTGACCTTCGACTCGCCCGTGACGCGGGTCCGGACCCAGTCCTCCGTCTCGCGAACGCTCCACCGCTGGTTCAGCACGAGCTCAGCCGCCGCCAGTTGCTGGGCAGCCGACGGCAGGCTCAACAGCGCGCGGGCATGCCCCGCGCTGAGCGTACCCGCCTCCACCAGCTTCAAGATCGGCTCCGGCAGTCCGAGCAGGCGAACGATGTTCGCGACCGCGACCCGGCTTTTCCCCAGCCGCTCGGCGACGGCTTCCTGGGTCAGGCCGAACTCGCGCAGCAAGCGCTGCATCGCGCGTGCCTCTTCGATCGCATTGAGGTCGGTTCGCTGCAGGTTCTCCACCAGCGCCAGCTCCAGCCGTTCTTCGCGCCGGCCCCCGCTGGTTGGATGCACGATCACCGGCACCTCGGTCAGCCCGGCGAGCTCGGCAGCCCGCAGGCGCCGCTCCCCGGCGATCAGCTCGAAGCCGTCCATGCCCTCGCGCACCAGCAGCGGCTGCAGCACCCCGTGCACGCGGATCGAGTCGGCCAGCTCCTGAAGCGATTCGGTGGCAAAGTTCCGGCGTGGCTGCTCGGGATTGGGGCGCACCTCGCCGATCGGGATCTGCATCGCAAAGCGGCGGCGGGCGGCGCTGTCGCCGCTCAGGTCGTCGACAAACTCGCCGGAGGGGATAAGCGCTTCCAGGCCCCGGCCGAGGCCTCGCCGTTTCTTCATCTGGCGATCAACTCCTTCGTGAGCTCCTGGTAGGCAACGCCGCCGCGCGAGCTGGGGTCGTACTGCGTGATCGGCATCCCGTGGCTGGGCGCTTCGCTCAACCGGACATTGCGCGGGATCACCGTTTTGAAGGTCTTCTCGGGATACTGGGTGCGGATCTGGTCGGCGACCTGAGCGGCCAGCGTGGTGCGTGGGTCGAATAGCGTGAGCACGATGCCACCGAGCTTGAGGTGTGGGTTCAGCTCGCGCTGGATCAGCTGGCTCGTATGCGTCAGTGCGCCGAGGCCCTCGAGCGCGAAATATTCGCACTGGACGGGGATCAGCATGTACTCGGCTGCTACCAGGCAGTTGACCGTCAAGAGACCCAGCGACGGCGGGCAGTCGATGATGATGTAGTCGTAGGGCGTGTGTAGCGCCTCAAGCGCGTAGCGCAGGCGGCGCTCGCGCCTGGGCAGGTTGATCAACTCGATCTCGGCGCCGGCCAGGGCGCGATGCGACGGCAGAATGTCAAGCCCCGGAACCCCGGTGTGCAGGACGACGGGGTCGATGTCGACCGCATCGATCAGGACGTCGTAGACGCTCTGGCTCAGCGTTTGGCGAGCGATGCCGAGGCCGCTGGTGCTATTGCCCTGCGAATCCATGTCCACGATGAGGACGCTGAGCCCGAGGTCAGGCAGGTTAGCCGCGACATTGATGGCGGTGGTGGTCTTGCCAACCCCGCCTTTCTGATTGACGACGGCGTAGATTCTCGGCAACTTTCCCCTGGCTTGGACGTGGAGGTGGAAGGGTTGGGCCGATTATAGGCGCGCGGCGCCGCGAACGTACGTTCTCACAGGTTACCCCCAGCTGTGCAAAACGTTCGCGCCTTAAGGGACCTATTTGAAGATGAGGGGGAGCAGGCCGACCGCGATGTCGTAGCCGGCGTGGGCAACGATGCAGGTGAGCGTGCCGGATCGCACGCGGAGCCAGCCCAGGCCTACTCCCAGCACGAAGACCTCGAGGGACGCGAACGTGATCCCGTACTGGGTGTGCAGGGCGGCAAACAGCAAGGCGGTGACAAGGATCCCCAGCCGGGGCATGAGGGCCCCTCGAAAGACGATCTCCTCGACCACGCCGGCAAGCAGACCGAGAAAGATGATCGCGGCGGGATTGTTGAAGCGGCTGAAGAGCACCGTGCTGACATCGGTGACCTCTTTCTGGGTCGCCGGGGTGACGACTCCGGCGACCCACTCAATGCCGTAGGCAACCCCCATGAAGACCGGGATCGCCAGCAGCGCGACCAGCCACCAGTAACGCGCGGGCGGCGGCACCAGCCCGAGGCGGTTCAACGTCTCGGGAAAGGACCGCCTGATGAAGAGCCCGACGGCAAAGAAGGCCAGCAGGAGCAGCGGGATGTCCTGGAAGAGCAGGTCTGTGACCGTCAGCGGTGGGCTGTTCTTCAACGCGTCCAGCACGTTGACCGCGAGCTGGCTACCCAGTTGCTGGGCCAGGAACAGGATGCCGATGACGAGCGTGATATAGGCGACGGGCGACCGCGCCCGCAGTGGCAACACCCGGGAGATCCCACGCTGGACCGCCGGCACGAGCAGGAGTAACCCGAGCAAGCCGGCTACCGCGATCGGGATCGCAATTTCCTCGGAGGCGCGCAGCTGGTTGGTGGTGGCCTGGCCAACGCTGTAGCGCAGCGCCTGGAAGAGCGCGAGCAGCAGCCCGGCAAGCAACGCCAGGCCGGCAAGTGAACCTCCCGCGATCAGCGTGAGGATGCGCGCCGTGCGCGATCGCTCGCCGAAGTTGGCGAGCACGTACAGGCCGATCAGGACAAGCAGGACGGCGAGCGTCGACACGTCACTGGCGATGTCGCCCCGATGCGGCGCGACGAGGGTCAGCCTTTCGACGGGGACGTAGCGCTCCCGGCCGGCCGGGCCCGCAATTGCATCATCTGTTCCATCATGTCGATCGGCATCGGGAAGACGATGACCGTGTTCCGTTCCACGCCGATTTCAGTGAGCGTTTGCAAGTAGCGCAGCTGGAGCGCGCTCGGCTCCCGGGCGATCACGGTGGCGGCCTCGGTCAGCTTCTGGGCAGCCTCGAACTCACCCTGCGCGTGGATGATCTTCGCCCGCTTTTCGCGCTCAGCCTCTGCCTGCTTGGCCATGGCGCGTTGCATGGTCGAGGGCAGCTCCACATCCTTGATCTCGACGGTCGATACCTTGATGCCCCATGGCTCGGTTTGCTCGTCGATGATCTGCTGCAGCCGGCTGTTGATCTTCTCCCGGTTGGCAAGCAGCTCGTCAAGCGACGACTGCCCCAGCACGCTCCGCAGTGTCGTTTGTGCTATTTGTGATGTGGCGTTAATAAAGTTGGCGACCTTGGTCACGGCGAAGTTCGGGTTGACGACCAGGAAATAGATGACGGCGTTGACCTTGATGGTCACGTTGTCGAGGCTGATCACCTCCTGGGGCGGCACTTCCAGCGTGACCGTCCGCAGGTCGATCTTCACCAGCCGGTCGATCCCGAAGGGAATGATCAGCCGCAGCCCGGGCCCTTTCAGCGCCATCAGCCGGCCGAGCCTGAAGAGCACGCCGCGCTCGTACTCATTGATGATGCGGATCGCGGAGCTCAAGCCGATCAAGACGACGACCACGATGACACCGAGCACGATCAGGGCAAAAAATCCCATCGGTCCCTCCTCCTGTGTTGCCTCGATGTTACGAGGTCGCGGACGCGGTCACGCTCGGGTCGCGCGCGGAGACGACGCGCAGACGCAGGCCGTCGATGCTGACGACCCTGACCGACCCGCCGTTTGGAATCGATCCGGAGTCCGAGGTTGCCTTCCAGAGCGCGCCGTCGATGAAGATCATGCCGGTCGGCGTCAACGGCTCGCGCACGACGCCCAGGTGTCCCACCATCGATTCTTCTCCGACCTCGTACGGAAGCTGGCGGGCGGCGATCGCTTTTCGCAGGATGAAGCCGAAGATGCCGGCGATGACGAGGACGGTCACGAGGAGGAGCGCGATGTTGATGCCTTCCGCCAGAAAGCCGGTATCGATCAGCATGAGACCGCCGAGCGTCATCGCGATCACGGCCGCGGTCGTCAGCACGCCGTGCGTCACGGCCTTCAGGTCGACCACGAAGAGGAGCATCGCCAGCACGATGAGGATGATCCCGGCCGTGTTGATCGGAAGATTGAAGAGCGAGAGGGCGGCCAGCACGCCGGCGATGACCCCAATGACCCCTGGCAGGACAAAGCCCGGATGGGTTGCCCAGACCCCGATGCCGATCACCGCCAGCAGAAAAAGAAGATAGATGAGATTCGGGTCGGCCGCGGCCTCGAGGAAGCGATCGAAGCCGCTGAGATCGTCGCGCTGGACGCCGGCGTTCGCCGTTTGCAACGTGTAGGTATGCCCGCCCTTCGTCACCTGCCGGCCGTCGAGGGCCGCGAGCAATGTGTCCAGATCGCGCGACTCGAAATCCACCACGCCGAGCCTGACCGCCTCGTCCGCCGGCGCGTTGATGCTCTGGCGAACGGCCTTCTCCGCCCAGTCGGCATTCCGATGATGAAGCGTCGCCAGCGCGCGGATGTAGGCCGCCGCATCGTTCTCGATCTTGATGGTCTCGATGTCGACCGGCGCTGCCGAAGCTCCGGGGGACGCTCTCGGGTTTGGCGCGGGGTTCGATCCACCAAGGCTCACCGGATGCGCCGAGCCGATGTTGGTCCCCGGCGCCATCACGGCTAGGTCGGCGGCCTGCGTGATGTAGAGACCGGCCGAGGCGGCACGGGCCCCCGATGGTGACACGAACACGACGACGGGGATCGGTGCGGCGAGGATTTTCTTGATGATGTCCCGCATCGAGGTGTCGAGTCCGCCCGGCGTATCCATGGCGATGATCAGCGCCGTGGCCTTTCCCTGGACCGCCCGGTCTGCGGCGGTCACCAGGTAGTGATCCGTGATCGGATTGACGACACCGTCGAGGGTGGCAAGCAGCACATGGGGCTCGCTGGCGCGGGCCGGGACCGCGGTCCAGGCCACGGCGAGAAAGGCAGCGAGGACGAAGAGGCGCGGCAGCCGCTTCATCGATTGATTCTAGGTGTCGGTACAGTACGTCAGTGAGAGACGAGTCCGTGCTTTATGGCGCGCGAGTCGAGCTGCGCCCGGTCCAGCCGGAGGACGTTCCGCGGCTTGCCGCGATGCTGGCCACTCCAGAGGTCTCGCGATGGTGGGGCATCCCGCCTGCGCTGGATGCGCTCGGGCGTGAGCTTGCCGAGGAGGACGCCGAACACTTCGCCATCACGGTTGACGGCGATACCGCGGGACTGATCCAGTATCACGAGGAAGACGAGCCCGGGTACCGCTCCGCGGGTATCGACATCTTTCTCGCGCCCGAGTACCAGGGGCGCGGGCTCGGAACGGACGCCATCCGGACGCTCGCACGTCACCTGCTCGTCGACCGCGATCACCATCGGCTGACGATCGACCCCGCGGCCGATAACGCGCGGGCCATCGCCGCCTATCGCAAGGTGGGCTTCAAGCCGGTAGGAGTGATGCGGCAGTACGAACGAGGCCTCGACGGCACCTGGCATGATGGCCTGCTGATGGACCTGTTGCGCGGCGAGTTCGTCGACTGATAGCCACCGTCGGGCGTGCCCGCCCGGGGCAGGAACCTCCTTACAATGAGGTCAATGCCACAGTCGTTACGGCATCAACTCGAGGACGATCAGGAGGACTACCGCGTCCAGGTGGCCCGCTACCCGCGCCTATCGGCTGAGGCCGAGAAACGGCTGCTGCAGACTCGCGGTCCGGCTCGCGATGCGGCCAACCGCACCCTCATCGAGCACAACCTCTCGCTCGTGTTCGATGCGGCGATGGCGCGCAAGGACCGGGGCGTACCCTTTGGCGACCTCTTCCAGGAAGGCACCGTCGGCCTGATTTCCGCTGTCGAGCACTATAAGGCCGAGCAGAGTGGCTTCCACTCGAGCCTGGTCCAGGCGATCTCCGCAACCATGGACGACGTCCTCGCTCAGACCGAGGAGGCGCAGCGAAACGACGAGGCCTTCGTCACGGCCTGCCGCCTCCTCGAGGCGGCCCAGCGCCTGCTGTCCGCACGACTGGAACGAAAGGCGACCCCTGCTGAGCTGGCCCAACTCCTGCAGTGGGAGGAGGCGCGTGTCAATGTCATCCTCGAGATGCTGCACGACGCCAGCGACCTCCATGACCAGGAGTTGTTCCACTACCTCGACGATCTCGACGGCGCCGAAAGCGAAGAGGCGTGACCAGCCCAACCGCCACGGCCGAGCGAACTCCGCTGTACGAGGAGCATGTGCGCCTGCGAGCGCAGATGACCAACTTCGGCGGCTGGTCGATGCCGCTGCAGTACACGTCGATCCGCGACGAACATCTCGCGGTCCGCCAGGCGGCCGGCATATTCGACCTCTCCCACATGGGCGAGATTCGCATCAGCGGATCGGGCGCCCTGGCGCTTGTCCAGCGGGTCGTCGCCAGGGACATCTCCCGGTTGAAACCGGGCCGCGCCCAGTACACGGTGATCTGCAACGAGGCCGGTGGCATCATCGACGACCTGCTCGTCTACGCGGAAGCGGACGGCTACCTGCTGGTCGTCAACGCGGGGAACCAGGACCGCGATGTCGATTGGATCAAGCAGCACGCGGGCCGCGACAGCGAGGTCAGCAATATCGGCCGGCAGACCGCACTAATCGGTGTCCAGGGCCCGCGCGCGGTGCAGATCGTGCAGGAGCTCGCCGGGCAGGATCTCACAAGCATCAAGTACTACGCCTTCACAGACGGCACGATCGCCGGGGTCGACGCGCGGCTCTCCCGCACCGGATACACCGGCGAGGACGGCTTCGAGATCTTCTGCCCGCCAGCCCAGGCAGCGGCCGTGTGGCAGGCTCTCCTCGAGCAGGGTCGTGACCGGGGCCTGAAGCCGGCCGGCCTGGGGGCGCGCGATACCCTGCGGCTGGAGGCGGGGATGCGGCTATACGGCAACGACATGGACGAGCACACGAACCCGTTGCAGGCGGGGCTGGAATGGACGGTCAGCCTGGAGAAGGACTTCATCGGGGTCGACGCACTGCGGCGTGTTGCCGGCCATCCCGACCGCACGATTGCCGGGCTAAAGGTCCTGGACCGGAGCATCCCCCGTCATGGTTACGCCGTGATCGAGCGCGGCGAACGAATCGGCTCCGTGGGATCCGGCAATGTTTCCTTTACGCTCGGCTACAACATCGCGATGGCATCCGTTCCAACCGACCGCGCGACGATCGGGACGCGCCTTGGCATCGACGTGCGCGGAACGACAGCACCGGCCGAGGTCGTTCCGCTTCCGTTCTACAAGCGGCCGCAGTCGAAATGAAGGGAGAGAGATGGCAGACCTGACTGGGATGCGGTTTAGCGAGAGTCATGAGTGGACCCGGCCTGACGGCGACACCGTCACCGTCGGCATCACGGAGTACGCCCAGTCCCAGCTTGGCGACGTGATCTATCTGGAGCTGCCCACGGTGGGTCAGCAGCTGGAAGCCGGGGGACGGATGGGTGTGATCGAGTCGGTCAAAGCCGCCTCCGACCTGTACAGCCCGGTCGGTGGCGAGGTGGCCGAGGTCAACGGCGAGCTCAAGGAGCACCCGGAGTACATCAACCAGGACCCCTACGGGAAGGGCTGGATCCTGAAACTGAGGTCCGTCAAGGACAATCCGAAGCTACTTGACGACAAGGCGTACGCCTTGTTTACCGAGGGCCAGTCCCACTAGTGTCCTACCTGCCGAATGCGGCCGCGGAGCGGGCGGAAATGCTCAAGGTCCTCGAGCTGGAGAAGGTCGAGGATCTGTTTCGCCAGATCCCGGAGCGATTGCGGCTGGCTTCGATCGACCTGCCGGATCCGCTGTCCGAACTCGAGCTGGTTCAGTACTTCCGCGCGCTGGGACGTCTGAATGTTCGGATCGCCCCATCGCAGAGTTTCCTTGGCGCGGGCGCCTCGCGACGTTTCAGCCCGGCGATCGTCAATGCCGTTATCTCCAGGCCGGACTTCTACACCACCTATACCCCCTACCAGGCGGAGGCCAGTCAGGGCACCCTGCAGGCCACCTACGAGTTCCAGACGATGATCGCGCTCCTTACCGGCCTCGATGTCGCCAACGCATCGCTGTATGACGGGGCGACGGCCCTGGCTGAGGCCACCAAGATGGCCGTGGCGCAGACCAACCGCAAGAACGTCGTAGTTGCCGGCGCGCTGCATCCGGAATACACGCAGGTCCTGCAGACGTACTCGGACGCCCAGGACTACGAGATTCTCAGGGTCGCCCCCGGCGACGATGGGCGCGTCGATGGAGCCAAGCTCCGTGACGCCATCACCGAGACGACCGCGGCGGTAGTCTGCCAGCAGCCGAACTTCTTCGGCGTTTTGGAGGATACTCCGGCCCTCAGCGACCTCGCCCACAAGGCCGGTGCCCTTCTGATCGCGTGCGTCGACCCGATTTCGCTCGGCGTTCTGGCGGCCCCCGGTGACTATGGGGCCGACCTCGCCGTCGGCGATGGTCAACCGCTCGGCATCCCGCTCTCGTTCGGGGGGCCGTACGTCGGGTTCATCGCCTGCCGCGAGGCGCTGATGCGACGGATGCCCGGCCGCCTCGTCGGGGCGACCGTCGATGGCCAGGGACGCCGGGGCTTTGTTCTGACGCTTCAGGCTCGCGAGCAACATATCCGGCGGGAGAACGCCACCTCGAACATCACGACCAACCACGCGCTGATGGCCCTCGCCGCGACCGTTTATCTGGCACACATGGGCGGAAAAGGACTCGCCGCCCTCGCCGAGGTCAGCGCCCAGCGGGCGCATTACCTCGCGGACCGCCTGGCCAAGCGGCCTGGCTACGGGCTGGCGTTCAATGGGCCATTCCTCTGGGACTTCGTGTTACGCACATCCAGGCCCGCCGAGGAGATTCAACAGCGGATGCTCGAGCAGGGCATCCTTCCCGGGCTGCCACTCGACCGCCTCGTTCCGGACGGACGCAACCTCCTGCTGGTGTCGGTGACGGAGATGAACGACCCTCCGACACTCGAGCGGTTCATCGAGGCCCTGCCCTGAACGAGGCGCTCCTCTTCGAGCTCGGTGCTGATGACCGGCCGGCCCCGCGGCTTCCAGCGGCTGGAATCAGAGGGCGTCCACTCGCGGAGCTCATTCCGGCTGGCCTTCGTCGGAAGGCTCCACCCTCGATCGGCTCATTGAGTGAACCCGAGGTGGCGCGCCACTACGGTCGATTGGGACGTCTCAACTTCAACCTGCACCAGGGCCTTTATCCGCTTGGCTCCTGCACGATGAAGTACAACCCCGCGGTCAACGAAGCACTGGCGCGACTCGACGATTTCGCCGATCTCCATCCCTACCATCCCCAGGCGCGGGCGCAGGGTGCGCTGCGCCTGATGTGGGAACTGGAACAGGCATTGATCGCGATCACCGGGATGGACCGCATGAGCCTGCAACCGGCGGCCGGCGCGCACGGCGAATGGACCGGACTGCGCCTGATCCAGGCCTACCATCGGAGCCGCGGCGAGAAACGAGATGAGGTCCTGGTTCCGGACAGCGCGCATGGCACCAACCCGGCGAGCGCGACCTTATCGCGGCTAAAGACGGTCACGGTCAAGTCAGGCCGGGACGGCGAGGTCGACCTCGATGACTTCAAGGCCAAGTTGTCCACGCGCGTGTCGGCGGTGATGCTGACCAACCCCAACACCGTCGGCCTCTTCGAGAAGGACATCCTTGAAATCGCGCGGCTCTCCCATCAGCACGGCGCGCAACTCTACTATGACGGTGCCAACCTGAACGCTCTTGTCGGTGTCGCGCGGCCGGGCGACATGGGCTTCGACGTCGTCCACCTCAATCTCCACAAGACGTTCTCGACACCGCACGGGGGCGGCGGTCCGGGCGCGGGACCGGTCGGTGTCCGGTCGCACCTGGCGCCATTCCTGCCCATACCGACGGTCGAGCGAGACGGTGATGCCTACGGCTTCGATTACGACCGGCCGCAATCGATCGGCAAGGTTCGAAGCTTCTACGGGAACTTCGGCATGTTGCTCCGCGCCTACGCGTACATCCGGACCTACGGCAACACCATCAACGAAGTTGCCCACAACGCCGTGCTCAATGCCAGCTACCTGCGCCATCGGCTTCGCCGCTACTTTCCAGATGCCTTCGAGGGCCCGTCGCTGCACGAGTTCGTGCTGACGGCGAAAAATGCGAAAAGCGCCGGCGTCACCGCCAAGGACATCGCGAAACGCCTGATCGACCTCGGCTTCCATCCACCGACGGTTTACTTCCCATTGATCGTTCCCGAGGCGCTCATGATCGAGCCGACCGAGACCGAGTCGAAAGCCTCACTCGACGCCTTCGTGGCTGCGATCGACCAGATCTACTCAGAAATCGAGCACGATCCCGAGGTGGTAAAAACCGCGCCGCACGCAGCCCCGGTGGGCCGGCTGGACGAGGTCCGGGCGGCGCGCCAGCTGGACCTCCGCTGGCGGCCGCCGGCCGACCGGCCGACCGCCGTCGGCGCACCCATGGTTTAGGCGCTGACATAGGTCGATTTGGAGTCCCGGTTTGATACAATTTGAATACGCGATTTGCTGAATCCTAAGGAAAAAACGACGTCTGCCTACGACGCCAAAGCCATCCAGGTTCTGGAGGGGTTGGAGCCGGTCAGACGGCGGCCCGGAATGTACATCGGTTCGACCGATAACCGGGGTCTTCACCATCTCGTTTACGAGATCGTCGACAACTCGATAGACGAGGCCCTTGCCGGTTTCTGCGACCGTATCGAGGTGACGCTGCACGCCGATGAGTCAGCCTCGGTTGCGGACAACGGGCGCGGCATCCCCGTGGACATGATGAAAGACCAGGGGAAGCCCGCGCTCGAGGTCGTCATGACGAAGCTGCACGCCGGCGGCAAGTTCGGCGGCGGCGGTTACAAGGTGTCGGGCGGCCTGCACGGCGTCGGCCTGTCAGTGGTCAACGCGCTCTCCGAACGGCTGCTGGTGACGGTCATGCGCCATGCAAAGCAGTACGAGCAGGAGTACCGGCGAGGCGTCCCGGTGGCGAACCTGAAAGTGACCGGGAAAGCGGACACGACAGGCACCTACATCCGGTTCTGGCCGGACAAGGAGATCTTCGAAGAGCTCGGCTTCCACTGGGACATCGTGTCGCACCGCCTCCGCGAGCTCGCCTTCCTTAACAAAGGCTTGACCATCCTCCTGCGCGACGAGCGGATCGATCTCGACTATACGTTCTACTTTGAGGGCGGCATCAGCGCCTTCGTGAAGTACCTCAACCGCGACAAGGGCTGGGTCAACCTGCGGCCCCTGCATGCCGAGCGCGAGATCGACGGCAATACCGTCGAGGTGGCGCTGCAGTACAACCAGTCGTTCACCGAGAACGTGCTCGCGTTTGCCAACAACATCAATACCGTCGAGGGTGGCAGCCACGTGACCGGGTTCCGCGCCGCGCTGACCTCGGTCCTGAACAAGTACGCGCGGAAAGCAGGACTGGTCCGCGACCAGGACCCGAACCTTACCGGCGACGACGTCCGCGAGGGTCTGACGGCGGTCATCAGTGTCAAGGTCCGCGAGCCGCAGTTCGAGGGCCAGACCAAGACCAAGCTTGGGAACTCGGAGGTCCGCGGCCAGGTCGAGACGGTCTTTAGCGAAGCCTTCACGCAGTATCTCGAAGAGAATCCGCCCGATGCTCGCCGGATTATCGAAAAATGTTTGGTGGCGGCCCGCGCCCGCGACGCGGCCAAGCGGGCGCGCGAGCTGGTGCAGAGGAAGTCGCTCCTCGAGTCAGCGACCCTTCCGGGAAAGCTGGCCGACTGCTCGGAGCGCGACCCGAGCCTGTGCGAGATCTACCTGGTCGAGGGCGACTCCGCCGGCGGGTCGGCGAAAGGTGCGCGTGACCGCCGTTTCCAGGCGATCCTTCCCCTGCGCGGCAAGATCCTCAACGTCGAGAAGGCCCGCGAGGACAAGATCCTCACTTCCGAGCAGATCCGCAACCTGATCACTGCGCTCGGCACCGGGATCGGCGAGAAGTTCGAGATCGGGAAGCTCCGCTATCACCGGATCATGATCATGACCGATGCGGACGTTGACGGGTCCCACATCCGGACCCTGCTGCTGACGTTCTTCTTCCGCTACATGCCACTGGTGATCGAGGGGAAATACCTGTACATCGCGCAGCCCCCGCTCTACAAGATCAGCCGCGGCAAAGAGGTGAGCTACGCCTACACCGAGGAGCAGAAGAACCGGAAACTTGCCAACATGACCGGCAAGCCGGAAGTCGCGCGCTACAAGGGTCTTGGCGAGATGAATCCGGAGCAGCTCTGGGACACGACCATGAACCCGGCAAACCGGATGTTGATGCGGGTCGAGGTCGAGGATGCGGTCGAGGCCGACAAGATCTTCGACGTCCTGATGGGCAATGACGTCGATCCACGCAAGCACTTCATCCAGACGCACGCGAAGACCGTGCGCAACCTGGACGTCTAGGACATCCCAGCCAGCAGTCCGATGAAGATCGCCCTCGACGCGATGGGCGGGGACTTCGCGCCCGAGCAGGTCGTCGAGGGGGGCGTACGGGCGCAGCGCGACCTCGGCGTGGAGATCATCTTCGTTGGCGTCAAGGAGCGTGTGGACGCGGCCCTGGCGAGCTCCGGGGCGGGCAAATGGGCCGAGATCGAAGACGCCCCCGAGGTGATCGCCATGGACGAGCACCCGGCCCAGGCCGTGCGGAACAAGAAGGCCTCCTCGATCGTACGCGGGATGCAGATGGTCGAGGACGGCCGGGCGAAGGGATTCGTCAGCGCGGGCAACAGTGGCGCGGTGATGGCGGCGGCCCTCTTCAACCTCCACCGGATCGAAGGCGTCGACCGCCCCGCGATCGGTTCGCCGATCCCGACCTCAGAGGGGCGGTCGTGCTTCCTGCTCGATGTGGGCGCGAACGTCGACGCCCGTCCCGAGCACCTGCAGCAGTACGCCGTGCTGGGTACCGTCTATGCCGAGCGGCTGATGGGGATCCCCTCCCCCCGAGTCGCGTTGCTGAGCAACGGCGAGGAACCCGGCAAGGGTAACCAGCTGGTTCAGGCCGCGGAGCGCCTCCTGCTGGCACAGCCGGGGATCAATTTCATCGGCAACGTGGAAGGGAAGGACGTCTTTTCAGGTAAGGCTGACGTGATCGTGACAGACGGCTTTTCCGGCAACGTCCTGATCAAGACTGCCGAGGGGGTTGCGGAGTTCCTCTTTCGCAGCATGCGGGACGGCGTCAAGGGGGATCCGGTGGCCACCCTTGGTGGCCTCCTGCTCAGGCCCAAGCTCAAGGCGATCCGCGACCGGGCCGACTGGCGCGAGTTCGGCGGGGCCCTGATGCTGGGAGTGAACGGGATCGCGGTGATCGCCCATGGCCGTTCCGACGCCCGCGCGATCTACAACGCCATCCGCGTCGCCCGCGATGCCGTCGACCGCCAGGTGATCTCGCTTTTCACGGCGGCGCTCGGCCGCTCGGCCACGGCCTCAACTCCATCCGTACCGCCTCTCGTAACATGACGGCATGGCGGGGACAAATGGCGCACGCCGAGAACACCGGGTCGTGGTGACCGGAATGGGTGTCCTGGCCCCGAATGGCAATACCCTGGTCGAATTCTGGGACAGCCTGATCGAGGGCCGGTCGGGACTGGGGATCGCGACCTCGGTGGACGTCTCGGACCTCCCGGTCAAGGTGGTCGCCGAGCTGAAGAATTTCGACCCCAAGAAGTACATGGACTTCAAAGAGGCGAAGCGCATGGCGCGCTTCAGCCAGGTGGGCGTGGCCGCCGCCAGGATGGCCATCGACCAATCCGGCCTCGAGCTCGAATCGGAGGACCGAACTCGAATCGGCTGCGAGGTCGGGACCGGCATCGGCGGCTTCAAGGAGATCTCCGAAGAGATCGAAGCCTTTGCGCTTCGCGGGGAGCGCGGGCCGTCGCGGATCTCGCCCTTCTTCGTGCCCCGCGTGATTCCTAACATGGCCTCCTGTCAGATCGCGATCCAGTTCGGGCTCGAGGGTCCCAACAACACGGACACCACCGCCTGCGCCGCCTCGACGCAGGCCCTGGGCAATGCCTACCGTGTCTTGCAACGCGGCGACGCGGACGTCATGCTCGCCGGCGGGGCCGAGGCAAACCTCTGCCGCTTCGGCCTGGCCTCGTTCGACGCGATGAAGGTCCTCTCCACGTATTCGGAAGATCCAACCAAGGCGAGCCGGCCGTTCGACGCCCACCGCGACGGCTTCGTCCCGGGCGAGGGGGCGGGCATGCTGGTCCTCGAGACGCTCGAGCACGCGCGGGGTCGGCGTGCCGAGATCTATGCCGAGTTGATCGGATTCGCGGTCACCGACGACGCGTTCCACATCGTGATGCCGGAAGAAGACGGTGACGGACCGGCGCGGGCGATGGCAAGGGCGCTCGAGGATGCGCACATCGGGCCGGCGGACATCGACTACATCAATGCGCATGGCACCTCGACTCAGCTCAACGACAAGTCGGAGACCGCCGCGATCAAGCGGGTGATGGGCGATCGAGCCAGAAGGATCCCGATCTCCTCGACCAAGTCGATGATCGGCCATCTCCTCGGAGCCGCCGGTGCGGTCGAGGCGATTGCCTGCATCCTCTCGATGAATCACGGCGTCGTGCACCCGACGATCAACCTCGAACATCCCGACCCAGATTGCGACCTCGACTATGTGCCGAACGAGTCGCGCCGCCACGAGATCAAGACGGCGATGTCGAACTCGTTCGGATTCGGCGGGCAGAACGCCTGCATCGTCCTGAAGCAATTTGATAACAACTAGGCTCGCGCCCACCGGAGGCCGTTAATGGAACCACTGAACATCGGAACCGTCCTGCCCTTGCAGCTCGAAGCCGAGATGCGCTCGAGCTACATGGACTACGCGATGAGCGTCATCGTCAGCCGTGCGCTACCGGATGCGCGCGATGGCCTCAAGCCGGTCCACCGCCGGATCCTTTACGCGATGCAGGACCAGGGAATGACCCCTGGCGCGCGCTACCAGAAGTGTGCCGCCATCGTCGGCGAGGTGCTGAAGCACTATCACCCGCACGGCGACGCGTCGGTATACGACACGCTGGTCCGGATGGCGCAGGACTTCTCGCTCCGCTATCCGCTGGTCGACGGCCAGGGAAACTTCGGTTCGATCGACGGCGACTCCGCAGCCGCCTACCGGTACACGGAGGCCCGGCTGGCGCCGATCGCCGCCGAGCTGCTGGTCGACCTCGAGAAGAACACGGTGGACTTCGGCGACAACTACGCGGCGACCCGGCAGGAGCCGCTGGTGCTCCCGGCGCGCATTCCGAACCTGATGATCAACGGCTCCTCGGGCATCGCGGTAGGTATGACGACCAACATCCCGCCCCACAACCTGAGCGAGGTCTGCGACGGGGAGATCTACCTGATCGACCATCCCGATGCGACCACGGAAGACTTGATGAAGTTCGTCAAGGGCCCCGACTTCCCTACCGGCGGCATCATCATCGGCCGCGAGGGGATCGCATCGGCCTACGGAACGGGGCACGGGCGGCTCATCGTGCGGGCCCGCCATACCTTTGAGGAGGCAAAGAACGGCCGCGAGCGGATCATCATCACCGAGATCCCCTATATGGTCAACAAGGCCACGCTGGTGTCCCGGATCGCGGAGCTGGTCGGCGAGCGCAAGCTCGAAGGCATCGCCGACCTCAACGAGGAGTCGGACCGGCAGGGGATGCGGATCGTCATCGAGCTGAAGAAGGATGCGCGCGCCCTGACCGTCCTGAACAACCTTTACAAGCACACCGCCTTGCAGACGACCTTCGGCGTCATCTCGCTCGCCCTGGTGGACGGCCGGCCGGTCGTCCTGAACCTGAAGGCACTGCTGCAGCATCACATCGACCACCGCCGCCAGGTCATCACCCGGCGAACCCGGTTCGACTTGGAGAAGGCCCGCGACCGCGCTCATCTCCTCGAGGGACTCAAGATCGCCCTCGACAACCTCGACGCCGTGATCAAGACGATCCGCGAATCGCAGGATGAGAAGCAGGCGCAGGAGCGGATGCAGGAGCGTTTCAAGCTCTCCGAGCGGCAGGCAAAGGCCATCATCGACATGCGCCTCGGCCGCTTGACCCGCCTGGAGCGCAACAAGGTCGAAGAGGAATACATAGAGGTGATCAAGCGGATTGCCCACCTCGAGGACCTGCTGCAGCACGAGGCCAAGATCCTCATGCTGATCAAGGAGGACCTCAGTGAGCTGAAGAAGAAGTACGGCGATGCGCGCCGCACCCAGCTCGACTTCACGGGCTCAGTCGAGCTCAACGAAGAGGACCTCGTGCCCAAGGAAGACGTCGTTGTTACGCTCACCCATCGCGGCTACATCAAGCGTGTGCCGGCGACGACCTATCGCCCGCAACGCCGCGGGGGCAAGGGCGTGCTGGGCGCGGCCCGGGTCGAGTCCGATTTCGTGGAACACCTCGCCATTTCCTCGACGCACTCCGACATGCTGTTCTTCACCAACCACGGGTCGGTGTTCCGGCTCCGCGTCCACGAGATCCCCGACGTCAACCGCCAGGCGAAGGGCTTGCCCATCGCCAACCTGATCGACATCGATCCGAAGGACAAGATCACCGCGGTGGTCGGCATCACCGACTGGGCGGAAGACCGCTACCTGGTGATGGTGACCCGCCAGGGCACGATCAAGAAGACTCCCGCCCGCCTCTACAGCCAGGTGCGACGGAACGGCCTGATCGCGATCGACCTCGACGAGGGGGACGAGCTCAACTGGGTGAAGTCGAGCAGCGGGTCCGATGAGCTGATCATCGCCACGACCGACGGGAAGGCAGTTCGGTTCAACGAGAAGCAGGCGCGCCCGATGGGCCGCGACACTCATGGGGTCCGCGCCATCACGCTGCGCAAGGACGCGCTCGTCGCCGGCTTTGACATCGTCCGCAAGGACGCCTACCTGCTTGTGGTCTCCCAGCGCGGTTACGGCAAGCTGACACCGCTCAGCGAGTACCCGTCGCATAGCCGTGGCGGCCAGGGCGTTTACACGATGGCCGTGACTGATCGCACGGGGGCCCTGGTCGGAATGCGCGTCGTGATCGATCCCAAGGAGGAGCAGTTGATCGTCATCTCGGAAGGTGGGCAGGTGATCCGCATGCCGGTCGAGAATATCCGGATTGCCGGCCGCCAGACGCAGGGTGTCATCATCATGCGGCTCGATGACGGTGACACGGTCGCGACCATCGCCGGTGTGGGGTCAGGCGAGGAGGGCGACGAGTCCTAGCCGTCACCATTGCGGTTGTGTGCGCAGTCATCGGTGCGGCTTTCCTAACGTACGCGGGCGTCGGCACGTGGCGCGCCTATCGCGCGGTCGGGCGGAGGGCAGCGCATCTGTCGCATTACGCTTACGAGGAGGGGGCCGCCCTGCAGGCCGTGGCGCTCCGCCTTAACGAGCACGGTTACGCCCTGCAGCGGACCTCGGCACTGCTCTTCCCACGACTGCATGAGCTTTCGGTGTTCCTGGAGCAGCCGTTGATCGCCGTGGCGGTTCCGTGGGTGCTGCGCCGTCTACTCGGCCGGCCGTTCAAGAAGCGCTAGTCGGCGACGACGCAATCCTTGCCGGTGCGCTTGCTGGTGAGGAGGTTCTCATCCGCGCGCTTGAAGAAGGAGAAGGCGTTGTCCTCTTCCGGCCGGTAGGTGGTGACGCCGGCGCTGACTGTCAGTCGCTGCGGGGGGATGCCGTGGGCCTCGTCCGCAAACGGGCTGTTCCGGATCTCCGTTAAGACGCGCTCGGCCACCGCCCGCGCCGTGTCGAGGTCGCCCTCCGCCACGATAATGCAGAACTCGTCCCCACCGTAGCGCACGACCACGTTCGCTTTGCGGCTGTGGCGCTGGATCGAATCGGCGATGTGGCGGATGACCCGATCGCCGACGCCGTGGCCGAAGTTGTCGTTGACCACCTTGAAGTTGTCGATATCCAGCACGATCAACGAGAGCGGGGACTTGCTCCGCGACGCCCGACTCAGCTCCCGCTGCAGGCTCTCCTGGAAGAACCGGTAGTTGTAGAGACCCGTCAGGCTGTCGGTGAGCGCCTGCTCCTCGCTGGCCACCAGGCGTTCCAGCATGACCAGGCTGTTCACCGCCTGGGCCGCCAGCATAGAGAGCAGGTGCAGGTCTGATTCCGGGTCGTGGCTGGATTCGCCGGCGAAGATGCCGAGCGTACCGCGCATCCGATCCTGCTGCAGCAGCGGGGTGATCGTGATCGACCCGGCCACGTCGTGCTTGCCGAGTAGATACTGCGTCCAGGGACTCTGGGACGCATCGGGGACAGACAGCGGCCGCTTGGACTGCACCACGAAATCACTCATTTCGACCAGCAGTTTGCGGAAATCACCGCTTCCGTTCGGGTCGGGGCCGGCGTAGGCCTCCTCGCGCTCGCCCTGGTCGCCAACGAGGAAGAGCAGCGCGGCCTGGCCGCGGAGCAGGCGGGTGCCAAGGTTGAGGATCATGTCGCTCAGGACCTCGTAGCTGAGGTTGGTCATGATGCCGTCGAAGGCGCGCAGGACGCTCAGCTCGTCCTGGTGCTTGTAGTTCTGGGCGACGACGTGCTGGACCAGCGTATGAACCAGGTTGGCCGCCTCCATGATGTTCGTCTGGGGGACGACCGGGACCCCCTGGGCCGCCTTCATCAGGTTGTCCGGGTGAACCGGTAGCGAGCGGGCCAGCTCGTAGACGGCGGCGAAGTCCGGCGGTGTGGTCGTGAACGGCCCGCTGACCAGGCGGCCGAGCAGGTGATGACCGTCGCAGATGGGGATGACGAGGTGGCCGATCTGAGCGCCGTCGTAGCGCAATTGGGGACCCTTGAGATCCGGAGGTGCGGTGGAATTCGGGACCATCTCGCAGCGGCCGAAATTCTGCATCAGCATGCAGAAATCGTTCTGCGGAAGACCCGGTGGGATCTGGTAGCCGTCTGCCGAATCGGCAGCCAGCGCAATCCCCGTGCGCGCTTGAAAGTTCTCGAGGGCCGCCCTCATCACATCGTGGTTGATGATGTACGAGAGGCGCACCTTCGCGGTTTCAGAAGTCAATAGAAATCACAAGTCCTGGGCAGCCGCGAGCTTCGGTCATTATAACGATGGCTCCTATGTAACTTGTACAGCTCCGCGCATCTTTCCGCCATCTGCCGAACTACCCTTGACAACTCGCGGTTCGTAACAGTTGATAATCGATACAAGGGGCCCGGTCTAACTCTATGCATGACGTCCTCGTCCATTACCTCGAGGTCAACTTCGCGGAAATCGCGGAGCAGATGGCGCACGCCCAGCCGGGCGACCAGGCCTCGGACCAGCGTGCGGCTGCCGAACGCCTCCGTCACCTGATCCGACGCCTCCGCGGAGGCGCGGTCCAGGCCCCGCAAAGCGAGCACCCGCCGGAGCAAGCCGCCGCGGAGTTCACGGCGGCACTGAACGGTGAGCTCACCCCATCCGAACACCAGGTGCTCGACCGGTTCTTCCAGTTGTTCGCGCGCTCGATGCAGCGCACCCAGCCGCAATATGCGCCGCAGACAGCGCCGCAACTGGAGCCGGAGAGGGACCCGGAGCCAAACCCGTCCTCGATCGCGCCAGCAGCCGTCCAGGAGGAGGAACGGGCCCCGCTTCCGGTGGGGCCCGCACCGGTGGAGGCATCAAACGAGACGGCGGCCGCATTTACCGAGAGGTTGGCGGAGGCGGAGCAACCAGCTCCGGAGGTCGAGGCCACGCCAGAGTCGCTGCCGGCGCCACCGGCGCCCGCCCCGCCACCGGCGCCAGCCCCGCCACCGGCGCCCGCCCCGCCACCGG
>JALZAV010000045.1 GCA_030948145.1 Candidatus Dormiibacterota bacterium | reverse complement strand
TCCCGGGCTTTCGCCTCCAACTCCTTGCGAAGCTGGTCGGACTGTTGCGTGACCTTCTCAATCAACGCCTGGCCTTCGCGCCGCGCCTCATCAAGCTTCGATTGGTACTCCGCTTCAGCGGCCTCTCGCTCCCGCTGTGCCCTGTCGGCGGCCTCGATCCCCTCCTGGATGCGGCGCTTTCGTTCATCCAGAACTTTGAGGATGGGACCCCAGGCGAATCGGTAGAGGACCACCAGCGTCACCAGGAAGATGATCAGTTGCGCCACGAACGTCCCGTTGAGCGTCAGGATACCGGCGTCGAGGAGTACCACTTATTTCAGCTGTCCCAAAACCGGATTCACAAAGATCAGGAACAGACCAAGCCCCAGGCCGATAATTGGGAGCGATTCGATCAGGCCAACGCTGATCAACATCAGCGTGAATAGCCGCCCCTGCATCTCCGGCTGCCGCGCTGTTCCCTCGACGGTTCGGCTTGTGACGAGCCCGTCCCCGATACCCGCTCCGAGGGCCCCGAGGCCCATCACCAATCCGAAGGCGACGAGTGTCGCGCCTAGAACAATTGCCTTTTCCATATCTCTCCCTTATGCATGACCTTCTTCCATTTCCGTGGCGACCGCAATATACGCAACGCCGAGAACCGTAAAGATGAATGCTTGTACGACTCCGACAAACAGACTGAAGAGTGTCCAGATGCCGCCTGGCACCCATGAGAGCCAGGTGGGAATCAGGAAAATGATCAGCGCCAGGAGCAGTTCCCCGACGAAGATGTTGAAGTACAACCGGAACGAGAGCGTGAGCGGCTTGGCGAGCTCCAGGATCGGCGTGAATATGAAAAACGGCGGCTGGAGAAACGTGTGCTTGAGGAAGCCAGCGACACCACGCTTTCGAAAGCTGAAGAACTGCTCCAGAACGATGACCATCAGCGCCAGGCTCAGGGTGGTGTTCCAGTCGTTGGTTGGTGACTTCAGTCGAGGAATCAGTCCAATCCAGTTGCACAGCAGTAAGAAGACGAAGAGCGTGATTGCGAGCGGAGCAAGCACAATTCCACGACCGGTCATCGTCTCATCCGCGAGCCCGCCGATGTACTGGACGATTGCCTCGACGGCGTTCTGGACCGGACCTGGTACCCCGGAATGAATCTGGGTGCGAAGAAAGATTGCCAGCGCGAGCAGAATCAGGCAGACCAGGCCGGTGTTGAAGAGCGTGTCCTGGTTGAAATCGACGGGACCGATGCTGAAGGTCGGGTGCGACGTTTCAATCGCCGCGAGAGGCAGCAGCGTCATGGCCGGACCCCGGGCCTGACAATGCGATAGCCGGCGACCATCAGACTGATCGGCAGCAGCAGGTATCCTCCGATGGCGGCGACTGGATGTGCCCGGCCGAGAATCAGCACAAGGCCAAGCAATCCGCCGACTCCCGCGTAGCGCACCATCGCCGTGAGGCGGAATAGGGATGGGCCGCGGCCGGCGCGCATGAGGCTTCTTGCCGGTGAGATCAGCCATAAGAGGTTGACCAGCGCCACGAGGGCTCCCAGGGCGAGCGATGGAATCCAGGCAGACCGCCCAGCGATCGCAAGCACGAGGGCGGCGGCGAGTGTCGAGGCCAACAGGAAGAATGTCGCGATCCGTTGGAGCCTTCCCAGATCACCGATGGCGTTCATTTCGATACCCTCCGAGCCGTCCGAACAATGCTGAACGTGCCTGCGACGATTCCAACCACGAGCCCAAGAAGCAGGAACACCGGGGTCGTATGCGCGATGCGGTCGACAAGATATCCAAGTCCCAGACATAACAGCACAGCGGCGGCAAACTGGATGCCGATCCCCGATGCCATCCCCAACATCGCCAGCAGGCTCGGCGGGTTCTTATCGGTCGGGGCCATGGTTGTCTCCGAGATTCGGCCTCAACTGGCTCAAGCTTATCAGGCGTTAAATTCACGCCGCAATCGGGCGGAGGCCTTAAGCGACCTCAACCTCGTCTGATTCAGCGGGACCGTCGCCGGCCGATGATCACCGCAATTCCGAGCACGAGCAGGATGATGGCGCCGAGCAAGACCTTCTTGTGGCCGTAGATCGCGAGGCCCAGCGCGGCGAAGATCGCCGTGCCGAAGTAAAAGACCAGCGCCGTCTCCCGCGGGCTCAGGCCGTAGTCCAACAGCCGGTGATGCAGGTGCTCAGCGTCGCCGGTCGCGATCGACTGGCCGCGTACCCGGCGGCGCCGGATCGCCAGGCCGGTATCGAGGATCGGGATCGTGAGCGCCAGGATCGGGACCACAAGGGAGATGACGACCGCGACCTTGGCGACTGAGAGCACCGACAGCGTGGCGAGTATGAATCCCAGGAAGTTGCTGCCGGTGTCGCCCATGAAGATCCGCGCCGGGTGCCAGTTGAAGATCAGGAATCCCAGGCAGGCGCCGATCAGGCAGCCGGCCAGGATCACGATGTCGGGCCGGGAGACGTTGATCGCCGCCAGCAGGATCGCCCCAGCGACGATCGCGACCACGCCGGCTGCCAAACCGTCGACGCCATCGATAAAGTTGATCGCGTTCTGCAGGCCGACGAACCAGAAGAGAGTGAGTGGGATCGAGACCGCCGGAATGAAGTTGACGATGTCATGGCCTGGGATGCTGACGTACTTGATCTGGATACCGAAGACGACGACCGCCAGCAAGGATGCGAGCAGTTGGAACCCGAGCTTGAGCGATGGCGCGATGCCGCGACGGTCGTCCAGGACCATCATGCCGGTCACCACCGCGGCCGAGAGGAGCAGGCCCTCGGTCTGACCGTTGGTCGAGTAGATCGCGGCGGCGAGGCCGAAGCCGATGTACATCGCGAGGCCGCCGAGCAGCGGCGTCGCCTGCCGGTGAATCCGGCGGCCGCCAGGCTCGGCCACCGCGCCGAGACGGAAGGCAAGCCAGCGAACGGGAATCACGACCGCAACCGTGATCGCCAGGGCGAGCAGAAAGGGGCGCACGGCGGGTCCAAACCGGTCAGGCGAAAACGTCTTCCAGAAAGTCGGGTCGGTGAGGACGAAGCCGGTCAGTACGGCAGTGGAAATCGTTCGCACAGCGCCCGGCTTCGGGCGCGCACCTGTTCGTGAACGGTCCGATCATCGATATGCGTGAGCAATTCGGCCACCATATCCGCGATCTGGGCCATCTCGGCCTGGCCCATCCCGCGGGTCGTCACCGACGGACTGCCGAGCCGGATCCCACTGGGGTTGAACTTGCTGGCCGTGTCATAGGGGATGGAATTTCGATTCACGGTAATGCCGACGGTGTCGAACGTCTCCTGAACCTTTTTCCCCGTCAGGTTGAGCGGACGCAGGTCGACCATCATCAGGTGGTTGTCGGTCCCCCCGCTGACCAGTCGCAGGCCGTGCGCGGTCAGGCCCTCGGCCAGCCTCTTCGCATTCGCCACCACGGACTGGGCGTAGGTCTTGAACTCGGGCGTCTTCCATTGCGCCAGCATGACCGCTTTGCCCGCGACGGCATGGTTGAGCGGGCCACCCTGGATCCCGGGAAAGACGCTCTTGTCCAGCTCGGCGGCGTACTTCGCCTTGCAGAGAATGATTGCGCCCCAGGGACCGCGCATTGTCTTGTGGGTGGTGAAGCTGACGAAGTCGGCGTAGGGCACCGGGCTCGGATGCGCCCCGCCCGCGACCAGGCCGGCGAAGTGGGCCATGTCCACGAAGAAGATGGCTTCAACTGAGCGCGCGATCGCCGCCATGCGCTCGAAATCGAGCGTGCGCGGGTAGGCGCTGTATCCGGCGAGCAACATCTTGGGCCGCACCTCCTTCGCCTGCCGCTCGAGGAGGCCGTAATCGATCCGCTCGGTTTCGCGGTCGACCCCGTAGGGGACGATGTGATAGAGCTTGCCGGAAAAGTTCACCGGGCTGCCGTGACTGAGGTGACCGCCCATGCTCAGGTCCATGCCGAGCACGGTGTCACCGGGCTTTAGCAGCGTGGCGTAGACGGCATAGTTCGCGGTCGTCCCGCTGTGCGGCTGGACGTTCGCGTGCTCCGCGCCGAACAGCGCCTTGGCGCGTTCGATCGCCAGCGTCTCGATCACGTCGACGTTCTCGCAGCCGCCGTAGTAGCGCTTGCCGGGGTAGCCCTCCGCGTACTTGTTGTTCAGAAGCGATCCCAGCGCCTGTAACACCGCCGGGCTGGCAATGTTCTCGGAGGGGATCAGCTCGAGCGTGTACTGCTGACGCTGGAACTCGGCCCGGATGGCGGCGCCGACCTCCGGGTCGACGGCGTCGATGCGGCTGGTCAGGTCAGTCGTCGCCTGCAGCACCCGCTCATTATCCGGAATCGGACCAGCTCGCGATCAGCGGCCGAAGTGCGGCTTCCGGAATCACGCCGGCGCGAAGGATGCGGGCCACCCCGCTACTGAGATCGAGGATGGTCGAAGGCTTGGCCAGGCGACAGGGTCCTCCATCGACCACGAGGTCGAGCTCACCCCCCAGGCCGGCCAGCACCGCAGCTGCATCCGACGGCGGCGGCGCGCCGGCTCGGTTGGCGCTGCTGCTCGCGATCGGCTCATCGAGGGCGGCGAGCAACTCGAGGGCGACGGGATGGTCGGGTGCTCGGGCGGCGATCGTCGCCCCCGGCTCATCCGATCGCGAGGGCAGGACGAGCGTGAGGGGACCAGGCCAGAAGCGCTCGATCAGGTCGGCCGCCTCGGTCGATACGATCGCCACCCTGGCAAAGTCATCGATCCCGCGCACCAGCAGCACGAGGGGCTGCGCCGGCGGCCGTCGTTTCACTTCGTACAGTCGTTGCACGGCAACCGGATCGGCCGCCCGGGCCCCGACGGCATAGAGCGTGTCAGTGGGAAAGGCGATCACGGCGCCCTTTCTCAGGCGGGCCGCCGCGCGGGCGATCCTCGCCGCATCGGCCGGCCAGCGCTCGGTGTTCATGCGGTCAGGACGCGCACGGCACGATCCCGTCCGGCCAGGTCCTTGTGCACGGTGACGGCAGCGGCCGGCCAGCGCTTCTTCGCCAGACGGACAAGGCGGCGCGACTGGGAAGGATCGCATTCGAAGAGCAGCGCCCCGCCGGGGTTGATCACGGCGGGTGCCTGCGCCAGCGCGGCTCGAAGCAAGTCCAGCCCGTCCGCGCCGCCGTCGAGCGCGAGCGCCGGCTCGTAGTCGAGCTCCCTGGGTCGCACCCGCTTCTGCCGCTCGGAGATGTACGGCAGGTTCGCCAGGATCAGATCCGCCGGGCCGGCGCCTCGTAACAGGTCGCCCCGGGCAGTGCGCACTCGAGAACGAAGGCGGTGGTGCACGATATTGGCGGCCGCCACGCGTAGGGCTCGGGCGCTGACGTCTCGCGCCTCGATACGGACTCCCGGAACCGCTTTCGCCACCGCGATCGCGACGGCCGCACTGCCGGTACCGAGGTCGATGACGCGCCCTGCAGCCGGGTGGCTGCGCAGCCAGTCGATCCCCAGGTCGACCAGCAGCTCAGTTTCCGGTCGCGGAATCAAGACTGCGGGGGTGACCGTCAGCTGGTACCCGTAGAACTCGCGCTCGCCGGTGAGATAGGGCACCGGAACTCGGGCTGCGCGCCGCCGCGCCAGGCGGCCAAGCCGCGCTCGCTGCGGGGGCGTGAGGCGAACCTCCGGGTGGGTGTGGAGCCGCACCCGGGAGGTCTTCAGGACATGCGCGACGAGGATCTCGGCGTCCAGCCACGCGTAGGGAATGCGGGCCGCTTTCAGCGTCGCCCGCGTGCGGGCGAGCTGAGCCCTGACGGTGCCCTGGTCAGCGGCGAGCGCCATTCGGCGGCGGCTCGCTCAAACGGTTCGCCTGGTCCCAGGCGACGAGGCGATCGATCACCGGGTCCATGTCACCGTCACCGATGAACTGCGGCAGCTTGTAGTACTTGAAGTCGATACGGTGATCGGTGATGCGCCCTTCCGGGTAGTTGTAGGTCCGGACCTTCTCGCTGCGGTCGCCGGATCCAACCGCCGAGCGCCGCACCTCGGTCAGCGCCGCGTGCTGCTGGGCCATCTGACGGTCGAGCAGCCGGGTCATCAGGACCTTTTCCGCCTTGGCGCGGTTCTTCAGCTGCGACCGCTCGTCCTGGCAGGAGACGACGATCGGTGGGCTTCCATCCTCAGGCGTGTAGGTCAGGCGCACCGCCGAGTCGGTCGTGTTGACGCTCTGCCCGCCGTGACCGCTGGAGCGGAACACATCCACCTTGAGACGGTCCGGATTGATCACGACGTCCACGTCCTCGGCCTCCGGCATCACGACCACGGTCGCCGTCGAGGTGTGGATCCGTCCCTGTGCCTCCGTTTCCGGCACGCGCTGGACCCGGTGAACCCCGTTCTCGAATTTCAATCGCGAATAGGGGGCTTTCCCCCGGATTTCGAAGACCACCTCTTTGAACCCCCCGCGCTCGGTCTGACTCTCGGAGACGAGGTCGATCTTCCACCGATGCGACTCCGCGTAGCGGCCGTACATCTTGAAAAGGTCGGCGGCAAAGATTGCTGCCTCGTCGCCTCCGGTGCCCTGCCGGATCTCGACGATGACATCCTTGTCGTCATTGGGATCCTTCGGGATCAGGGCAAGCTTGAGCGCCGCCTCCAGCCGGTCCCGTTCGGCCTTCTGCCGCTCGAGCTCCTGTCGCGCATAGGCCTGCATTTCGGGATCCCGCTCCTGCTCGGCCAGCTCCTTCGCCTCGGTCATGCCCCGGTCGGCCTTGCGGTACGCCTCATAGAGCTCGACCAGCTCGCGCAGCTGCGACTGCTCCTTGCCAAGGCGTTGCAGTTCCTTGAGATCAGCGTGGACTCCCGGGTCCGAGAGCCGCTTCGTGATCGCCTCGTAGCGCTCCCGAGTGGCCTCGAGCTGCTCGAACATCAGGCCGCGGCCTCTTGTTCCTCCTGCCGGGCCGCCTGGAACGATGCCAGGGCCACCTCCAGCTGCCGGTCGTCCGGCTCGCGGGTCGTGAGCTTCTGCGTCAGGAGAAACGGGAGGATGAGGATCTTGACGACGGGGTTGTTCCGGTTCCGGCCGGCGAAGCGGATGAACTCGTAGGCGAGCATCGCGATCAGGGGAATCAGCACCAGGCGGGACAGCAACAGGAGGGGCAGCGCCGGGCGGCCCACCAGCCCGAAGACAAAGGCGCTGACGACCATGACGGCGAGCAGGAAGCCCGTGCCGCATCGGGGATGCAGCGTGCTCTGGGTCCGAACGTTGGCGACGTCGAGCGGCAGGCCAGCCTCGAAGGCGTTGATGGTCTTGTGCTCGGCGCCGTGGTAGGCGAAGAGCCTCGCGATTTCCTTCTTGAAGGAAATCGCGTAGAGGTAGGCCAGCAGGAGGCCGATACGGACCAGCCCGTCCACCAGGCCAAAGAAGAGGTTGCCGTGGCCCCGACTGAGGAAGCCTGCGGCGAGCAAGGGGATGCCAAGGAAAAAGAACAGGGCGCCGACGATGGCGATTCCCATCGTCACCCGCATCACGTTGGCGTTCAATTCCAGTTGCTCGCCCTCGGCCTGGACGTTCGCCGACCACATCAGCGCCTTCATGCCGAGGTGGAGCATCTCCCAGAGGCCGGCGAGCCCGCGCAGTAACGGGAGCTTCCAGACCGGGTGGGTGTAGACGACGGAGCGCAGCCGCTCGCGCAGGATCTCGATTTCGCCGTCGGGCCGTCGCACCGCCACCGCGTAGGTGGTGCGGCCGCGCATCAGGACGCCCTCCAGCACGGCCTGGCCGCCATAGAAGAACTTGTCCTGGCTCACAGCCGCCATGATGCTATCACCAGCCGTGCAACGGCCGGTTTGCTTATCTCTTCCGCTGTTGACGCTGGGTGAAGCGGTCGACGCGGCCCTGCGTGTCCACAATCCGCTGCTGGCCAGAGAAGAACGGATGGCAGACGGAGCACACCTCGGTCTTCAGCTCCTTCTGGGTGGAGCCGGTGACGAAGCTGTTACCGCAAAGGCAGTGCACGACGGCGTCGTGGTAGTAGGTCGGATGAATGGTGGCTTTCACGGGTCCTCCTAGTTTATCAGCCGGTGGTATTCAGGATCGCCGAGGTGCTGAGCATCCCAAGGCTGAGCGCCACCAGGAGCCCGAGGTAGAGCGAGCCGATGATGAGCTTTGTCCGGCCGTCGACCGCGTAGTATGCCGGGTTGAGCGTGGTCGACCGGAAGCGCTGGAAGGTGCTGAAGGCGCCGAAGATCAACACCAGGAACAGGACCGGGCTGCGGAAGTTCCCGAACAGCAGCAGGCCGGCCGCGATTGCCAGGCCGGCGACATTGAACCACTTGGAGAGCAACGAAAGGACCCGGCCGCCGTCGAGCGGCGTAACCGGAACCAGGTTGAAGAGGTTGATGAGGAAGCCGAAGTAGGCCAGCGCCCTCAGCAGCTGGCCGGTGCTGGAGTTCGGCATCGCGAGGTAGCCAAGGTAGCAAAGCCCGGCCGCGAGCGAGCCGAGGATCGGACCGCCGATCGCCATGACGGACTCCTGCGCCACATTGCGTGGCGCCTGCTTCATGCTGACGAAGGCGCCCAGGAAGGGGATCATCACCGGAAGGGTGACCGGCAGGCCCATGAATCGGGCGACCACGACATGGCCGCTCTCGTGAACCAGGATCAGGAGCACAATCCCGACCCCGAACGCCCAGCCGAAGAGCTGGGCGTAGACCAGGGCGGTGACCCCGGTCGAGATCACGGTGACGGCAAGGGTTTTGAACTTGAGCAGAAAGAAAAATACAAACTGCAGCTTGCTGAGGAGCAACCCGAGAAATCCCAACCCGGCAGCGAAGCCACCCTTCCGCTGGATCGACGGTCCCGGGTGCGCGACGATATCGGCCTGCACCGGACGATCCGTCCGATAGCCATAGTCGGCTCCCTGCCGTTGGTTCCCGTTGTCCGGGTAGCGCTCAGCCATTACTGAGAGGATGCCCACCGTCACGGGCTTTCAATCAGGTCGGCTTGGTGAGGCCGACAGCGGGCTCCGCACGGGCCAGGGCCGGGTGAAGTTCCCGAGTTGGAGTCGCGGACAGCGCCGGCGAAGCTCCTCGACGAACCTCCGCATCCCGATCCCACGGGTTTTCTCCGCCATCCGGTCGAGCAGCCAGATCGGGTCGACGTTCAGGGTCCGCAACTGGACCTGGTCGACCTCGAAGGCGCCGATGAAGTCGACCAGCGCGCTGACCTCGGCCGGCGCGTCGGTGATCCCCGGAAAGGTGAGCAAATTGATGGTGACCTGGCCGCCCGCCGCGCGCATCAAGCGAGCACACTCCCTTACCTCCGCCAACCCGTATCCGACCGGGCGGTAATAGGCGCGGAAGCGGGCCTCGTCAAGGCTGAAAATGCTGATCCGGATCGAGTTGAGGCCGGCCGCGATCAACCGGTGGAGCACCTCGGGCCGTGACGCGTTGGTATTGATGTGAATCGTCGCGTCCGGTGCTGCGGCCCGGATCCGGCGCGTCGCCTCGACCAGCACCGCGCCCCGGGTTAGCGGCTCACCCTCGCAGCCCTGTCCGAAGCTGACAAAATTCTCCGGACCGGCCTGCAAATGCCAGGCCGCGAGCTCGGCGATCTCGGTGGCCGACGGCGCGAAGCCCATCCGCGTTTGCGGCGAGGCGACATCGCCCCACTGTTCCGAGATGCAGCCCAGGCAGGCCGCATTGCAGGCCGGCGAGACCGGGATCGCCCCTTCCCCGCGCTGGAGGAAGAGGTTCTGCGCCGTCAGGCATCGGTACTCGGTGGCGCAGATCGTGAGGTGCGGGACCAGCCGGTTTCCAGGAAGAGCGCGCCGGGCCGCGCCCAACCGGCGAGGCAGTGTTTGCCGCTCGGGCGCCTGCGGATCCCAGGCATCCCACGCGTCGGTCTGAATGGCGGCGACGCGCGCCTCGCCATCGACCACGCCCACGGCCGCGTAGCCGTAGAGCGGAAGCACCGGCGCGTCCGCATCCTGGTCGTAGACCGGCAACAACGTGCGCAGGTAGCCCGGGGGCAACACGGCAGCCACGGCAAGGCGGCCCTCGGCCCGAAGCGAGACCGGCGACCCGGGCCGGCCGCCGATGGCGAAGCGGCCGGGCAGATGGACCAACGTCGTCCCGGCCGGTGCCGGGATGAGGTGATCACCAGGGGCGATCTCCCATCCAGTCCGGCCCAGTGGGGGCAGCGAGGAATGGGCATCGAGGCGCCCCTCCGGGCTCGCCATCAAGAGACGGGGCACGGGCTAACGTTACCGCGACCGGCTAGGGCAGAAAATCGAGCGGGTTCTGGGGGGTGCCCTGGTATCGAACCTCGAAATGGACATGCGGTCCAGTCGAGCGGCCGGTGGAGCCCATCAGGCCGATCTCCTGTCCCGGGCTGACCAGGTCGCCTGGCTTGACCTCGACCCGGGACATGTGGCCGTAAACCGTATGGAAGCCGTTGCCGTGATCGATTTCGACGTAGAGGCCGTAGGAGCCCCAGCCGGCAAAGATGACCTGGCCTGCGTCGGCGGCCACCTCCTGACTGCCCTCGACGGCAGCGATATCGATCCCGGGGTGATACGGAAGGAAATAGGTCGTGATCAGGCCATGTGCGGGCCAGATGAACCGCCCGAGATGATGCAGGCTCTCGGTCGGCCTGCCAACCGCTTGCAGCGGCGAGACGATGTCGGCGCCTGCCGTGGCGGCCTGGCGGAATTGCGGCGCGACAGCCGGATCGCGCAGCGCCCGACCCGGTGATCCGGTTACCACGGATGCCCGCTCGGCTCGGCCGGTCGCCACCGCATCGATTGAGGGCTGGTGCAGGACAAGCGGCGCGGCTGCCGCAGCGGCGAGTGCCAGCAACAGCACCCATCCATGTGTGGCCAGCCTTGCTCCGTCCGTCATCGCCCGGTTCGTTGACAAAACGCCGGTCAGTCTAGCCGCCTCGGCCGCAGAGAGTCAAATGACGCAGAGCCGTTTGCACAAACTGTGCAACCGGGTCCTAGCGGACTTTTCGCTGGGTTCCCTCGGCCGAGCGCAAGGCGACGTGGTGCTTGGTCTCGAGATGGCGGACCGTTCCGCTCTTACTGCGGAAGACCATCGACTCGGTCTCCGCCCAGACGTGGTGGTAGATCACGCCGTGCAGAAACTCGCCGTCGGTCACGCCGGTTGCCGCGAAGGCCACGTCATCCCCGCCGACCAGGTCGTCAACCGCGTAGACGCGGCGCGGGTCCTCGAAGCCGGCGGCTCGAGCCCGCTCCTCGTCCTCTTTGGAGCGCAGCCAGAGCCGGCACTGCAGGTCTCCACCGAGGCATTTGAGGGCACAGGCGGCAAGGATCGCCTCTGGCAGGCCACCAACGCCGATCATGACGTCGATCCCGGTTCCGTCGAGGGTCGCCATGATGGCTGCGGCGATATCCCCGTCGCTGAGCATGGTGATCCGGGCGCCGATCTGGCGAACCTGGTCGCTGAGCGCCTGGTGCCGCGGCCGGTCGAGCATTACGACGGTCAGGTCGGATACCTGGACCTTCTTGGCGAAGGCGACGCGCTGCAGGTTGTTCTCCACCGAGTCGGTGACGTCGACCGAGCCGCGCGCCTCCGGCCCGACGGCGATTTTCTCCGCGTACATCCCGACCGGCGCCCGCACCATGGTCCCGGGGGGCGCGGTCGCGATCACGGCTACCGCATTCGGCAGGCCCTTGGCGACAAGGGTCGATCCGTCCAGCGGCTTGAGCGCTACGTCGCAGGCCTCGCCGCTCCCATCACCAACCGACTCGCCCACCGACAGGGGGCCTCCCCCCTCTTCGCCGATGACCACGGTGCCACGCATATGAACGCCGTGCAGCGCCTCGTGCATCGCGGAGACGGCCGTCGCCTTGATGCCGTCACGATCGAGATTCCCCATCCAGCGCCCGGCCGAGAGCGCGGCGGCTTCGGTTGTACGAACCAGTTCGAGCCCGACATTCGGTTGGACGTCCCGCACCGCCGATGGGCCCCGAAGCGTGGACGCGGGCTGGTCAGCCCTCACGCGCTTCGACGTTATCGGAGGAGACCGTCGGTGCCTGCTCGACGGCAGCGTCCCTGAGAACGCCGGCCCGTACGGCCACGGCCCTGACGAAATCGCGGAACAAGGGATGTGGCCGGTTCGGGCGCGAACGGAACTCCGGGTGGAACTGCGAGGCGACGAACCAGGGATGATCACGCAATTCGATGATCTCGACCAGCCGATCGTTGGGCGATGTGCCGGAAAAGATCATGCCCGCCTCCCACATCGGCTCCCGGTAGACGTTGTTGAACTCGAAGCGGTGACGATGACGCTCGTAGACGACTGGTTCCCCGTACGACAACGACGCCTTCGTGCCCGGCTGGAGCTTGCATGGGTAGAGGCCAAGTCGCATCGTGCCGCCCTTGTCCGCGACATCACGCTGTTCCGGGAGCAGGTCGATAACCGGGTGGCCAGTGAAGGCATTGAACTCCGTGCTGTTGGCATCCGGTGCGCCGAGCACGTCCCGGGCGAACTCGATCACGGCGCACTGCAGCCCGAGGCATAGCCCGAGATACGGCACCAAGCCGGTTCGAGCAAAGCGAGCGGCCGCGATCTTCCCCTCGATACCCCGGTGACCAAAGCCGCCCGGCACGACGACCCCATCCACCCCATCGAGGGCCCCCAGGTCACCCTCTTCAAGGGTTTCCGACGCGATCCATTTGATATCGACGCGGAGGTTGTGGTGGACGCCTGCATGCCGCAGCGCTTCGGTGACGCTGATATAGGCGTCGGGAGCGGGCAGATACTTGCCGACCACCCCGATCCGGACCGACCCCCCTGGATGCTGGATGCGGTGGACCAGTTCAGTCCAGTCGGTGAGGTCGGGCGGCGACGCAGTCAACTCAAACGCCTCGACGATCACGGTGCCAAGTCCGGCCTGTTCCAGCACGAGCGGGACCTCATAGATCGAAGCCGCGTCTGGCACGGAGATCACGGCACGGCGGTCCACGTCGCAGAACAGCGCAATCTTGTCCTTCAGCGCAACGCTCACCGGCCGTTCCGACCGGCAGACGATCGCGTCTGGCTGGATGCCGATGCTGCGCAGCGCGGCGACGCTATGCTGGGTCGGTTTGCTCTTGAATTCTTCGGAAGCCTCGACGAAGGGGACGAGTGTCACATGAAGGTAGAAGACATTCTTCCGGCCGAGATCGTTCTTGAGCTGGCGGATCGCCTCGAGGAAGGGCAACGACTCGATATCGCCCACCGTTCCCCCCACCTCGACGATCACGACGTCGGGATTGCCTTCCCAGGTGACGCGGGTAATCCTCTCTTTGATCTCGTTCGTCACGTGAGGGATGACCTGCACCGTTCCACCGAGATAGTCGCCGCGTCGTTCCTTGGCGATGACCTCGGCGTAGATCTTTCCGGTGGTCACGTTGCTGGCCTTGCTCAGGTTCGCGTCGATGAAGCGCTCGTAATGGCCGAGATCGAGGTCGGTCTCCGCGCCGTCGTCGGTTACGAAGACCTCGCCATGCTGGTAGGGCGACATCGTGCCGGGGTCGATGTTGATGTAGGGGTCCAGCTTTTGCAGCGAGACGCTGAGGCCCCGGGCCTTCAGGATGGTCCCGATGGACGCTGCCGTGATCCCCTTGCCGATCGAGGAAACCACGCCGCCGGTCACGAAGACGTACTTCGGCACCGGGAGGTTATTCTACCGCGTCGCGGAGGCGAGTGGACGTCGCGATGTGGATCTCGGGCAAGGTTGGTGATCAAGTTCTCGCTGCAAGCTGCGTTCCAATCTCGTAAGGTCTGAGGTCTGGGCATGTATCCGTACGGGCTGATCGGCAATTGCGAGACCGCGGCACTCGTCTCAGTAGGCGGCGGCATCGACTGGTTCTGCTATCCACGCTTCGACTCGCCCTCGATCTTTGCCGCCGTCCTCGACCGCCAGCGCGGCGGGACGTTTCGGATCGCGCCGGTCAACCCGGTTCCGGCCGGGGAGCAAGCCTACGTCCGCGACAGCAATCTCCTGGCCACGACCTTTCACCGGGCCGACGGCACCCTGATCGTCACCGATTTCATGCCTTGCTTCATGGAGGGCGATCGCCTGATCTCGCTTCGACGGATCTGTCGGGGCGTCGAGGCGCGGGGGGGCCCGGTCGAGGTCGAGTGCGTGCTGGACCCGTCGCCCGGCTATGGCCGCGCCCGAACCACGTTTGCCGAGCGCGAGGGCATCGTGATGGCGTCTGGCGGTTCCCAGGAGGTGATCCTCTCCTCGACGATGCCGTTGCAGGGGACGGTCGAAGACGTCGACGGACGCCCGCGCTTCGTCTTCCGCTTCACGTTGGAGCCCGGCCGGCAACACTGGTTCACCCTGGGATTCGGCGAGCGGTATTTCGCGCTCGGACGCAACTTTCCAAGCAGTAACGATGCCACCGAACTGGCCGAGCGGACGCGAAGCTTCTGGGTCCGATGGCTCGGCCAGTGCCTCTATACCGGGCCCTTCCAGGAAGCGGTCCGCCGTTCCGCGCTGGTCATCAAGCTCCTCACCTACTCGCCGACGGGCGCCCTGACAGCGGCGCCGACGACATCATTTCCAGAGGACCTCGGCGGCGACCGGAACTGGGACTACCGATTCTGCTGGCTGCGGGACGCCTCCTACGGCATCGCGGCGCTCTTCCGTGCCGGCTTCTCCCAGGAGGCGGCGGATTTCATCAACTGGATCCGTGACCGCGCCTACGACCATGACTTCGACATGCAAATCGTCTACCGCGTTGATGGCGACGCCCATCTGCCGGAGCAATACCTGGAACATCTAGCCGGCTTCGATGGCGCCCGACCCGTCCGGATCGGGAATCGCGCCGCCGGGCAACGGCAGCTCGATGTCTTCGGCGCCGTGATCGACTGCATGGCGGTCTATCAGCGGAAGGGCGGCTTCATCTCGACGAAGCTCTGGCACGTCATCGAACGGTTCGCCGACTCGATCTGGGACCTGAGCCGCGAGCCCGACAACGGCATCTGGGAGTTCCAGGGCGAGCGCAAACATCACACCCACTCGAAGCTGTGGTGCTGGGTCGCGCTGGATCGGGCCATCACGCTCGCCCGCGGGACTGGCAACACCGCCCACGTCGAGGCCTGGGAACGGGCGGCCAACGACCTGCGGACCGAGATCGAGACCCGTGCCTGGAATCCAAAGATCGGCGCCTTCACACAGGCCTATGACGACGAGTGCCTCGACGCCGCCGTGCTCCAGATGCCGGTACTGGGCTTCCTGCCGGCGAGCGATCCCCGGATGCGGGCCACGATCGAAACCCTGAGCCAGCGGCTCGTCGACGGTGCGTACGTCCGCCGCTACGATTGCAAAGACGATCAGGGTTATCTCAGCGCCGCGTTCCTTCTCTGCAGCTTCTGGTACGTCGACGGGCTGATCGGCCTGGACCGCCTCGACGCCGCTGAACGCCAGCTCGAGCGCCTGGTGGCGCTCTCATCGCCGCTCGGCCTGCTGGCGGAGGGCGCGGACCCGCTGACCGGTGCGCCGCGCGGCAACTTCCCGCAGGCGTACAGCCACCTCGGCCTGATCGACAGTGCGGTGCGACTGGAACGAGCGCGGCTGCAGGCACAGGCCGCCGAGCGTGCGGCGGAGCCCCAGCAAGCTACCGGCTGAGCGGAATTGCGCGGAACCGATGAGTCCGGCAAGGGTTCGCCGTCTAACGCATCAATGAAAAGGGTGGCATCCCGGGTCTCTCCGCTTAAAATCTTGATGGACGGGATCGCCTTTGGCGAATCCCCGCGCTGGCACGACAGCCGTCTGTGGTTCTGCGACTGGGGCGCGGAGGAGCTGATCGCCGTCGATCTGGACGGACGCCACAAGGTCGTCACCCGAGTCCATTCGTTTCCCTTCTCCATCGACTGGCTGCCCGATGGACGGCTGCTGATCGTTTCTGCCCGCGACCGGGCCGTGCTGACGACGGATTCAGCAGGCTCGCTTGTGACCTACGCCGATCTGTCCGCCTTTGGCCGTCGCCTCCCCGGCAACGAGATCGTCGCGGACGGTCGAGGGAACGCCTACGTCAACGGCGCCGGTTTCAATCTGATGGCCGGCGAGAAATTCGCCCCCGGGATCGTGGCGTTGGTCGCTCCCGACGGGTCGGCGCGACAGGTGGCGGACGGCATGCACTTCCCCAACGGGATGGCGGTGACGCCCGACAGCTCGACCCTGATCGTGGCCGAGTCTTACGCCCACCGCCTGACCGCGTTCGATATCGCGGCCGATGGCAGTCTCCTCAACCGGCGGGTGTGGGCGGCGCTCGGTGATGGGACCCCCGACGGCATCTGCCTGGATGACGAGGGCGCCGCCTGGTATGCGGACGTACCAAACGAGAGGTGCGTCCGAGTTCGCGAGGGCGGTGAGGTGCTGCAGACGGTCGAGGTTGACCGTGGCTGTTTTGCGTGCATGCTCGGGGGCATCGATGGGCGCACACTCTTCATCGTGGCGCGCGAGTGGCGCGGCATCCAGAGCACGGCGGACGGAGAACGAACCGGGCAGGTTCTGACCACCCGAGCGCCGGCGCCGCACGCGGGACGGCCCTAGACGGCTACTCGACGGCGGTACCGACCACCGCGCCGCGGGCCTCGAGGATGACCAGCTTGGTCTCTTCCGTCGTCGGGCTCGAGGTCAGCTGCAGCTTCGGCTGCGGGGTCAGGTCCGTGGCGCCCATCTCCCTGGCGAACTTTTCGACGCCCTCCAGGTTCTGCGCCAGCAGGCTGAGCCCCGGTAGCTTGTAGGAGATCGGCACCACGAGCTTCGGCTCGATCTGGTTCACGATCTCGGTCGCCTCGGTGGCGTTGATGTGGCTCCCGTCGCCGACCGGGACACACAGCACGTCGATCTTGCTCCCGATGGCATCGAGCTGGGTTTCGTCCAGGGCATGTCCGAGATGGCCCAGGTGACAGACCCGCAGGTCGTCCACCTCGATGACAAAGATGGTGTTCTTTCCGCGCTCGGCGCCCTTTTTGTGATCGTGATAGGTCTGGATGCCGTGCAGCGCGATCCCCTTGATCTCGAATTCCCCCGCCCCGCTGACGAGGTGGTACTCGTTACCCAGTCCCTGCATGCTGAAATGGGTAGGGTCGTCGTGGGTGAGCGCAACCACCTGCACGTTGAGCCGGACCGGCGACAGGCCGAGCTTCGGGTCGTAGGGATCGATCAGGACCGCGGCCTCGCGCCCGCGTAACCGGACGGAGTTCAGGCCGAAATAGGTCATTTCCACCGCCTGATTCTAGCGGCGGCTCACATGCGCGAGGGGGCGGAGACGCCCATCAGCCCAAGCGCGTTCGCGAGTGTGATTCGCGCCGCGCGCGTCAGTTGCAGGCGGGCCCCGGTCAGCGCGGCGTCCTCGGTCACGACCCGGCAATTCTTGTAGAAGCGATGGACGCTCGCCGCGAGCTCATCGGTGTAGAAGGCAATACGGTGGGGTTCGATGGCTTCCGCAGCCTCGCGCACGATATCGGGCCAGCGCAGCATGATCCTGATCAAGTCCAGTTCCCACTCGGACTCAAGCCGCTCGAGGCTCGGGGCGTCGCCGGAGGACCCGCCCAACGCCAGGACGTTGGCGAGTCGAGCATGCGCATACTGCGCGTAGTAGACGGGATTGTCGCTCGATTGCCGCTTGGCCAGGTCGACGTCGAACTCCATCTGAGCGTCCGCGGATCGCAGGAGAAAGAAGTACCGGACCGCGTCCGGCCCGACTTCATCGAGCATCTCCTTGAGTGAGATCCCGACACCGGCCCGCCTGGACATCCGCACGATTTCCGCACCGCGCTTCACCGATACCAGCTGAACCATCAAGACGATAAGCCGCGCCGGGTCGATCCCGAGCACGGCGAGAGCCTCCTTGAGCCGTCCCACCTGGCCCTGGTGATCGGCGCCCCAGACATCGATGACCCGGTCGAATCCCCGTTTTTCGAATTTGTCCCGGTGATAGAAGATGTCGGACGCGAAGTAGGTCGGATAACCATCCCGGCGGAAGAGAACCTCATCCTTATCCGTCCCGGTCTGAAACCAGATCGCCCCATCCTTCTCGACGACCCGGTCCACGGCGGCGAGCTTGTCCATCGTCTCCCGATCAAAGCCCTCGTAGAGGCTGCTCTCGAGAAAGACGCGGTCGTGCGGGATCCCGAGCCGCTTCAGGTCCTCCCAGATCTGCGCCTGGACATGCTCCATCCCGACCCGGGCGAGCGCGATCGGATCGGTGATGCCACGCGCCTGCGCAACGGTAACGATTTCCGACAGATACTCGCCGCTGTAGCCACCTTCCGGCGCAGACTCGCCGAGCATCCTTGCCCGCACCGACTCCCCGAAGAGCCGTATCTGCTTTCCCTTGTCATTGATGTAGTACTCGCGCT
>JALZAV010000114.1 GCA_030948145.1 Candidatus Dormiibacterota bacterium | reverse complement strand
GATACGGGCCGTACGGGATCGGGAACTTTCGTGATCAGCGCGAATGGAAAAAGTACGACCGTGTCGGTGAAATGCGGTGGCAGCAGTACGGCCTCAAACAGCGCCTGGAAAGCTGGATCGAAGGCGCTGATCCGCCAGACCGTAGCACCGTCGGGAGCGCTGCGGGCTCGCGATCTTAGCCTGACATTGAAGGCGACCGCCCAATCGGTGACCATCCGTGACTTCAGGTCGGCGACGTTGGCGCAAGCCGCGGTCCCGGCCGCCACGCTGGCGCAGACCGGCGGCGGCCTGCCGCTGGCTCCAATTGGACTAGGACTTGCCGGGCTGCTCCTGGTGACAATGGGCACCCGCCTCGTGTTCGCGCGCCGTTAGCCGTTCTCTCAGGGCGAAGCAACGACCCTGGCGTGTGAGCCAGGGTCCCTCCGTCTCCGCCGATGCCAGCGCTGGTCGGGGTCTGGAGAGTTCACGCAGAGGCCTTGACGGCGGCTCCGCGGTCGCGCATAGTCACTCGGCAAGGAGGCGAGCTTGAAGTCCAGCCGCTCGACTGTCGAGCTTGAGCCAGTCGTGGCCGCAACCGGGATCTCGATCTGGGATCAGGTTGCCGAGCACGCCGGGGCCGGTGACTACCGGCCACAGGTCCGAAGTGACCTGACCTGCGTCCGGATGAAGACACGGCACGGGCTGCCCAACATCATGCTGGCCGACCGGCCGCGGAAGTACCTCCGGCTCAGCTCCCGGGACGACGAACTTGTCCAGCTGATGGACGGGAGCCGGCGGGTCGCCGACCTCGTGGTCGAGTACTTCCGGCGATACGGCAGCTTTGGCTTCCGACAGGTCACCGACCTCGTGACCCTGCTTCGGCGATCCGGCTTCCTGACCGATTCACCACGGGACATTTACCAGGACCTGGGCGAACGACTGCATCCCTCGCCCCCGCTGCCGAAGCGACGGTGGATGGAAGGCGGCGGGCTGCGCATGAAGTTTCCTGTCCGAGGCATCGACGGGCTGGTCACGCGCTACCACGATGCCGTTGGCGGCTTCGTCTTTACGCCAGTCTTTCTCTGGGTGAGCATTGCCATCACGGTCATCGGGCTTGGCGCCTTCATCAGGGAGCTGGTCAGCGGCCGCGATCCGTTCGCGCCGATTGCCGGCTCCGGCCTCATCGGCGTCCTCGCGCTCGTCGTCGCGTATTACGTCGTCATCTTCCTGCACGAAAGCGCGCACGCCCTGACCTGCAAGCACTTTGGCCGGATGGTCCCCAAGGGTGGATTCATGCTCTATTACTTGATGCCGGCGTTTTATGTCGACGTCACGGACGCATGGCTCGAGCCATGGCAGCATCGGATCGCGATCTTCTGGGCCGGGCCGTACTCAGGGTTCATCCTCGCAGGGGCAAGCGCGTTGGGCTCGACCGCTGCCGGCGCCGGGCTGGTCGGAACGGTGCTCTTCAAGCTTGCTGTCGCCGCTTACCTCACAAATCTGCTCAACCTGATGCCGCTGTTGCTCTGGGATGGTTACTGGATCCTCGAGCAGTGGCTCGAGATTCCTGATCTCCGCGTAAAGGCACTCACCTTCATCAAGGGTCCGCTGTGGACGGTGCTCTGGACACGGCATCGCCTGACGGGTCGCGAGACCTTCTTTGCCATCTTTGGATTGCTTTCGGCCGCCTACTCCTTCGCGTCGATTTTCCTCGCCTATCTTTACTGGCGACGCCGGTTGGGACCGATCATCAGCCCGCTCTGGCTCACGCCGGGCCTCCTGTCGAAGGTCATCGCCGTGGGACTGGTCGCCATCATTGGGGTCCCGCTCGGTATGAAGTATGGGCGGCGGCTCTGGGGCTACCGGCGCGTCCTCACGAATGCGCCTGCGGCCGCGCGGAAGGCGATCTTCACCATCCGGATGAGTGACCGGCTCCGCCTGCTGGAGGGGTTGGCCTTCCTTCGGACCGTGCCACAGAAGAGCCTGGAACGCCTGGCAGGGAGCGCCCGAGTGCGGGAGGTCCCGGCCGGCGCGACCGTGGTCCGGCAGGGTGATCGAGGCGACGAGTTCTTCATCCTCGCCGCGGGTCAGGCTGCGGTGCTGGTCCGTGAGCAGAACGAAGACCGCATTGTCGGGCAGATGACCGTTGGCGATTTTTTTGGCGAACGGGCGCTGCTGAAAAGCGGCGTCCGCGAGGCGACCGTCAGGGCGGAGACTTCGCTCAAACTCCTGGTCTTTCCGGCCAAGGCGTTCTGGGCTCAGCTGGCCGGACCGGTAGGCTGGGAATCCCGGATCCGAGGAGCTCTCGAAGAGCGGGATCGTCTTCGGACGTTGCCGATGTTCGCGGACACGGCGCCCCGGCAGCTAGACCTGCTGGCCGTGAAGATGCGGGTTCAGAGCTTTGCCCCCGGTGAGGTGCTGGTGAAGCAAGGTGACCCCGGGGACGCCTTCTACATCGTGCGAGGGGGGAGCGTGGAGGTAATTGGCCGCAACGAACGGAGCCGCCGCCGCCTCGCGACGCTGAAGGTCGGTGACTTCTTCGGCGAGATCGCGCTGCTGCGCAATGCCCCGCGAAACGCGACCGTCCGTGGGCTGGAGCCGGGCTCAGTCTGGCGACTCGAGCGGCACGATTTCCGCGACCTGCTCGGTCGCTACCTCGACCTGGAGGGGCAGATAGCGGACATCGCCGCCTCCCGGACTCCGCGAGGCCACTCCATGCGGGGCGCGGCCTGATGCAATGCTGGATCTGCGCCTCCCCGGCCAATGGCACCTGCCGCTTTTGCGGCCGTGCTGTCTGCCGGGAGGACGCCAAGACGCACCCCTACGTGCTCGAGGTCTTTCCGAGCAACGGGACGCTGTACGGGCTGGCGCTCGAGGACGCCCTGCACTGCGGGGTCTGCAAGCCCCGGCCCGAACCCGTGCGCATGGAGTTTCTGGAACAGCCAAAGGGGCCAACAAGTGACAAATGACACAGGGGAGCCGTGTCGGGCGTCGCTTCCTAAACCGCACGTCCGCTCCATACTTCCGAGAACGAGAGCCCGATAAGAAGGAGGTGAAATTTATGAGCAAGGAAGTCCTCGAACAGGTGGTCCTAAAGGCGTCAAGCGACGCGCGCTTCCGCGCCCAGTTGAATGACAACTTCGAGTCGGCGATCCGGCCGTACAACCTTAGCGCTGAGGAGAAATCAAAGGTTCGCGCCGGAACTGCTGCCGCGACGAGTGATGACCGTGAGTCGCGGCGAGCGATGGCCGCCAGTGTGGCCCAGTCGGCCGTAGCTGGGTCGGCGTCCGCTGCAAGTGTCCACGCGGCCAGCGCCCAGGCGACGAGCGCTGAATCCGCGAGCGCTGAATCTGCGAGCGCCGAATCTGCGACCGCCGAATCTGCGACCGCCGAATCCACGACCGTCGAAAACTCCAGCACACTGACCAACTAGCCGTCCCGGAGCATGCTTTGGGCAGCCCGCGATGGCTGCCCTTTTCTATTTCCGGGAGGCGGCGAGCTTTTTGAGCTCAGCAGGCTTTGCGATCGTGATGTACCCGTTCTCGAGCACGATTGCCCCTCTGGCAACCAGCCTGGCAAGCGCGCGGTTGACGTTCTCGCGACTGGCGCCGACCATCCCGGCCAGTGTCCGCTGTGTCAGCCGGACTCGAATCCGCCGTCCTTCCGGCGTGGCTTCGCCCTGCGAATCCGAGAGATCGAGGAGTTTCTTCGCCACCCGGCCGGGGATATCGAGGAAGGCGGCCTCGGAGAATGTCTCATCGGTCGCGCGGAGGTAAGTCCCGAACAGGGCAACCAGGTGCCGGACGGCCCTAGGGTGCGCGTCGAGGAAGGAGAGGAACGCGTCGCGACCAAGTGCAAGGCATTCCGTCGTCTCCATGGCCACCGCATCGGCCGCCCGGACCGCGCGCTCGTCGAAGAGCGCGAGCTCGCCGAAGATGTCCCCGGGCATCAGGACGGCATAGATGGTCTCGTCCCCGCCGCGCGCGACGTGCCCGATCTTGACCTGGCCGCTGACGATCACATACAGCGCATTTCCGGGGTCCCCCTCGTGGAAGATGGTCGACGTCCGCGGAAAGGTTCGTTCCTTCAGGCTACCGGCGAGCGGCTGCAGCTGCTCAGGTGGAAAGCCTCGAAAGAGTGACGTGTTCGCGAGGACCGTCAGGGGGTCCATGGCGGCATCTTAAGCCGATCTCAAGAAGTGTGACGTGCGGCATAGCCACGCCGCCGGATCGGGCTCATCCTGACCTCAGGATCAACACTTCCGGAGGTGCGAGATGAAAAAAGCCTTCATGTTGCTGGAAGTCCTCGTTCGCTACTACTGGCTACCCGACCTCATTCGGCCGACCGGATACGCCCGCTGATCTCGTCGCGGTTTCGACGGCGACGCGGGAAACCGCCGGGTCACCAACGGCGGCTTCAGACAGAAGGGCGAGGGCATCGGTAATCGCCATTCCCTGGCCCTCCTCGGTGAGGCGCTTGAACTCGTCCTCGTCGAGGCTCGCCTGCGCGCGCTGGAGGGCTGTTTGATACTGATCGAGTTCAAAGGGGGGTAAGGGCGCGCCGAGATCATCCCGGATCCGGTGGGCCACGGCGAAGAACACGGTGGCCTTCTCCGTCGCTCCCCGGTCGGTCAGGATCATCGCCATCTCCTGGAGGCAGGCGGCGATGCCGAACTTCTCGCGGTGGTCGAGCACGGCGAGACTGTCCCGCACGAGCGAGGTCGCCTTGTTCAGGTCACCCTCATGGCGCGCCACGATCGCCAGCTCGCAGAGGGCCAGCCCAGCGCTCAGCGGGTCGTTGAACTCGCGGGCCAGCGCGAGGCTCTCCTCGAACAGCTCGGTTGCTCGGGTGTAATCGGCCGCCGCCCGCGCCGCCTGCCCGAGCAGATACAGCGTGAGCCCGACGTCCACCCGGTCTTTCGCCTGCCGCACCAGCTCCAGGCTCTCGCCCAGGAGCGTGGTGGCGGGCGTGTAATGACCCTGGCAGAGCTCGACCTCGCCCATCAGCCGCAGGGCGATCGACACCCGTCGCTGGTCGCCGGCGTCCCGGAAGCTGACCAGGGCCTGCTCCAGCATGCCGATGGCCGACGTGTACTCGCCTTTCCGCAGGGCCGCGACGCCCAGGTAGAGATAGGAGAGGCCGATGCCCGCGGTATCCTTCGTCTGCCGCAGGTGGTGCAGGCTCTCCTGCTCAAGCCGGATCGCGTAGGCGTAATCATCCTGGTTGAGGGCCACGGCGCCGAGCGTTTGCAGCGCGAAGCCGGTGCCCCAGGCATCCCCAGCGGCCGTGTAGAGATTGAGGCTCTCTTCGCCAAAGATCTGCGCCTGGGCGTAGGCGCCCTGGTAAATCGCCAGGTAGCTGGCCCAGGCCAGCGCCTTGGCCCGCAAGGTCGCGGGCGCCGCCGCCTTGGAGGCCAGCGCGCGCTCGAGCCAGTCCCGGCCTTCGGTGAAGCGTCCGCGGGCGCGCCAGTACAGGCCAAGGGCCGCGGCGATGCAGATGGCCGACTCGACCTCCTGCACGGTAAGGCAGCCCTCGAAGGCGGCGCGGAGATTCGCCAACTCAACGTCAATCCGGTCGAACCAGGCCAGCTGCTCCGGCCCATGGATGTTTTCCTCCGCCTCGAGCGCAAGGGCAAGGAATCGTGA
>JALZAV010000113.1 GCA_030948145.1 Candidatus Dormiibacterota bacterium | reverse complement strand
CCGCAGCGTACGCAGCGCAAGCGACCACGAGGACGGTTTCCAAGCCCCCTGGAGCCGTCCTCGTTTTCAGTCACAAGGCTGGCACGGTTTGCCATACGGCGGGCCTCATCCTTCGCGGTCGTAGCATTCGGCGCCTAGGCTGGGGACGGGAGGTGCGGATGAATCTGCTGCCGATCGTGATGGGGGCGCTCGAGCTCCCGCCCAACCTCGTTGGGCGTGGTTTCTGGGGGCGCCTGGTGCTGCTGCAGCTGATCTACTCGCTGGCGGGTCTGATCCTCGGCCTCGCCTGCGTCATTGGCGGAATCCTGCTGTTCTTCCACGGGTGGCCGGGTCGAGCAGTTGGGTCGGCCAGGTCATCGGGCTGCAGGGCAAGCTGTCGGACGCGGCCCCGGGGACGGTCCTGTTCGTGGTCGGCCTGCTGGTCGTCTGGGTGACCCGCTTCGACATCCGGGTTCGCCGCGGCCAGCCGCGCTTCGACATCCGGGTCGGTGGCGGCGATCCCTTCAACGACGGGTTGCCGGAGCACCGGCGGAAGGCCGGCTAGCCGGCGCGGTAGCGGCGGGCCATGGCCTCGACCTGAACGCGCGTCTCCGCGAGCGTTCCGCTGTTGTCGATGACCTCGTCGGCCATGGATCGCTTTTGGTCCAGTGGCATCTGGGCGGCGATGCGGCGCCGTGCCTCCGGCTCGCCCAGGTGATCGCGCTCGCACAGCCGCCGGAGCTGGGTGGCGGCGTCGACCCAGACGAGGATGACCTTCTCCACCATCGCCTGGCGCCCGTTTTCGAAGAGCAGGGGGATGTCCAGCAGCAGGAGTCCCGATCGACCATGCCGCGACCGGACCTCGGCCTGCATGCGCGCGAGGATGCGTGGATGGGTGATCGCATTGAGGCGCTCGCGAGCGACAGGATCGCTGAACACGATCTCGGCGAGCCTGGCCCGGTCGAGCCGGCCGTCGTCGCGCAGCACGTCATTACCGAAGGCGGCACGGATCTGCTCGAGGGCGGGCTCGCCGGGTTCGACGACCTCGCGCGCCAGTTGATCGGCATCGATGACCTCCGCACCGAGATCCGTGAACATCCGCGCCACGGTTGATTTTCCCGATCCGATGCCGCCGGTCAGGCCGAGGACTCGCATCAGCACGTACGATATCTTGAGATGGCAACGGTGAAGTCGCTGCTGGTCCTGGCCCTGCTGGCGGCAGCCATCGCATACTTCGGTGTCAGGACCCGCGGGCTCTACCGGATCCTTCGTCTGGGGCCGAATGAAAACCGCTTCGACCATCTCGGTGAGCGGTTCCGCGGCGTCGCCGTCTACGTCGGCGCGCACACGCGGATGTTCCGCAACCTCTACTCGGGCATCCTGCACGTCTTCATCTTTTATGGCTTCATCGTGCTCCTGACGGCGATCGTGCAGGCATTCGGGGAAGGCATTTGGCCCGGCTTCAACCTGGCCCTGATCGGCGGGAACACGTGGCTCGCCTTCCTGCAGGACCTGTTTGGCGTGCTGGTTCTGATCGGGGTGGCGATGGCCGCCATCAACCGGGTGCTGATCCGGCCGCGCCAGTTCCGCGAGAGCAACGAGCACGACGCGGCGATCATTCTCGGCCTGATCACCGTGATCATGATCGGCATGCTGGGGCAGAACGGCGCCCGCGTCGCGGAGGGAAGTGACCCCTCGGCCGCGTGGCGCCCGGTCTCCTCCGCGATCGCGGGCATCATCGCGAGCCTCGGCCGGCAGGGGACCGGCGCCATTCCGGTACACGAAGCCTTCTACTGGACGCACGTCCTGGGCGTGCTCGCCTTTCTGATCTACATCCCGAGCTCCAAGCACCTGCACATCGCGGTCGCGATCCCGAACATCTTCTTTCGGAAGCTTGGGCCGAAGGCGGGGGCGGCCCTGCCGCCGATCGACCTCGAGCATGCCGATCACTATGGCGCGAGCAAGGTCACCCACTTTTCCTGGAAGAATCTGCTCGACCTCTATACCTGCACGGAGTGCGGCCGTTGCCAGGAGCAGTGCCCGGCCTACCTGACCGGCAAGCCGCTCAATCCCAAGATGATCATCGTCGACAGCCGCGAGAATCTATACAAAACGGTGCGCGACGCGCCGGCGGACCAGCGCCGGGCGCCGGCCGAGTCGCAGGCGTTGATCGGCGACGCCATCAAGGAGGACGAGATCTGGTCCTGCGTTGCCTGCGGCGCCTGCCAGCAGGAGTGTCCGGTGTTGATCGAGCACGTGCCCAAGATCATCGACATGCGGCGGAGCCTGGTTCTCGAGGAGAGCCGATTTCCAAAGGAGGCCCAGGGGGCGCTGCGCAGCATCGAGGGACAGGGCAACCCCTACGGGCTGCCGAAGGCGCAACGGGCCGACTGGGCGGCGGGGCTCGGCGTCAAGACCGTGGAGGAGCATCCGAACGCGGAGTACCTCTACTTCGTCGGCTGCGCCGCTTCCTATGACGAGGCGAACAAGGCGGTCGCCCGGGCCTTCGTGCAACTGCTGCAGCAGGCGGGCGTCGATTTCGCGATCCTGGGCTTAAAAGAGACCTGTAACGGCGACCCGGCTCGCCGAATCGGCAACGAGTACCTCTACCAGACACAGGCGCGGCAGAATATCGAGGCGATGAACGGTGCGGCGGTCAGGAAGGTGATCGCCACCTGCCCCCATTGCTTCAACACGATCAAGAACGAGTTCCCCCAGTTTGGCGGCGCCTACGAGGTTATCCATCACACCGAACTGCTGGCGCAGCTTATCCGGGACGGCCGGCTCAAGCCGACCAGGGCGGTCGAGGGGACGTTCACCTATCACGACTCCTGCTATCTCGGCCGCTGGAACGGGATCTACGACCCGCCACGCGCCGTGGTGGAGGCGATCCCGGGGGCCGAGCTGGTCGAGATCGAGCGCCATCACAAGCGGGGATTCTGTTGCGGCGCCGGCGGTGGGCGGATGTGGATGGAGGAGAAGATCGGGACGCGGATCAATCACGCGCGGGTCGATCAAACGCTGCGCACGCAGGCGCCTCGAGTCGCGACTGCCTGCCCCTTCTGCCTGACGATGTTCCGAGACGGAATCGCCGCCAGAGGCGCCGAGGCCCGGCTGCAGGTGCAGGACCTCGCCCAGTACCTCGCCGATTCGGTCGGCCCGGCGCCGGGCTCCACGCAGCCGCGCACGCCTACACCGCAGCAGCCGACCGGTTGACTTTCCACCCCCCGGCACGCTAGTGTACGGAGGCTATGTGGCGGCGCATCACGGCAGGCAACATCGGCTTCACCAGGGGCGAAGCCTGCCAACTTCGGGCCGCACACTATTGAAAGCGACGTAGTTTAGACCCCGTTTCAGCCGCTTTCGACCGTGAGGCCCGCCGGCCCACGGTTTTTTGTTGTTCTGGGTAATCAAGGAGAAGAGATGGCGATCCCGGTCGTGGAATTGAATAACAACGCTGTCGAGGTCCGCGGAATCGGTAAGCAATTCGGCGCGCAACGCCGCCGCCTGCCGTGGCAGAAGCCGAAAGCCCCAAAGGCCGCGCTCGACGGCGTCAGCCTGCAGGTCGAGCGGGGCGCAATTACCGGCATCCTTGGCGCGAATGGGAGCGGAAAATCGACGCTGATCCGGATTCTTGCGACGCTGCTGACGCCCGACGCCGGCACGGCCACCGTCTTCGGCTACGACGTCGTGCGGGAGGCCGCCGCGGTACGGCGCCACATCAACCGGGTCTCGGTCGAGGCCTCCTTCTTCAAGGAGATGAGCCCCTGGGAGAACATCCTGTATGCCGCGCGGCTCTACGGCAGCGGCGGCGCGGGAACGCGCGAGCGGGTGGAGGCGATCCTCGAGCGGCTCGGGCTGCCGCTCGACACCCTGGATAAGCCGATGAAACAGCTCTCTCGCGGCCAGCAGCAGAAGGTCGCGATCGCCCGAAGCTTCCTGACGTCCCCATCACTGCTGCTGATGGACGAGCCGACCACCGGACTCGACCCACGGTCGAAGCGTGAGGTCCAGGAGCTGGTGAGCTCGATCCGCAGCGATCGAGCCGCAACCGTCCTGCTCTGCACCCATGACCTGCAGGAGGCCGAGGTGCTCTGCGACCACGTGATCGTGATCGACCGGGGCCGGGTGCTGGCGCAGGGGACCCCGGCGGACCTGATCCGGCGGCACGCGGGTCGTGAGGATGGGTCGCTGGAGGACGCATTCATGCAGCTCACCGGCAAGCGGCTTGCCGAGGATGAAGAGGAGAAAGAGGAATGATTGCCAGCTCACTACGATTCGAGGTCAACGCGCTCTGGGGGTTCGTCGAACGACAGAAGAACCTTTACCGGCGGTACTGGGCCTGGGAGGCGGTGTGGCTGCTCTACAACCTCGTCAGTGTCCTCAGCATCGGCTATCTCGCGTCCGGGCTCTCCTCGCTGGGTGTGACGCAATCGGCGGCCAGCCTGCAGCAGACGCAGCTTTACCTGCTGGTCGGCGCGTTGCTCTGGACCTATCTTTCCCTGGTCTTCTTCGAGGTGGCGTTCGCCATCACGTGGGAGCGCTGGGAGGGGACGATCGAATACACGTTCATGGCGCCGATCCGCCGCTTGACGCACCTGCTCGGCATCTGTGCGGCGTCCCTGCTCTACGGCATCGCCCGGACGGCGATCATCGGCTTCAGCCTGGTTTTCTTTTTCAAGTTGGACCTGTCGCACGCGAACTACGTAGCAGCCCTGGCGATCTTCGCCGCGGCCATCCTTCCGTTGCTCGGGTTAGGGATCTTCACCTCGGTGCTGCCACTCCTCTCGCCGGAGAAGGGCGACCAGATGGCCTTCGCCGTGCAGGGCGTGCTGCTGCTGATCTCCGGCGTGTACTACCCGATCAGCGTGCTTCCCCTGCCCCTCCACGTGGCCGGCATCCTTTCGCCGCTGACCTACGTGCTGGCCGGGATTCGCGACGCGCTGCTGCGCGGCCAATCCTTGGCCAATTCCCTACCGACGATCGGCATCCTGCTGCTGATGGGCGTGATCGTTGTCCCGGCGTCGGTGTGGTGCTTCAGCCGCGCCGAGATCCGGGCCAAGCGACTCGGGCTGTTGAAGCGTAGCGGCTAAGGCTCAGTAGATGAATCCCAGGATGCCGGCCATCGAGGTGATGGTCCGATAATCGACCTTGCCCCACCCACCCCCGGAGCCGTACCAGTTCATCTCTGAGATGACGAATGATCCGTTGGCGTTGACCGATTCGACGTAGGCGACATGGCCAGCCCCAGCCGAGGCGCCCGCCATCCCGGCGCCCATCACCATCACGGCGCCCGGACGGGGCGTCGATCCCTCGGCGAACCCGTAGGAGCGGGCGATCGACCACCACTGGTAGGCCATGCCGTGCCACGGGATCTGGCGTTTGTGCGACACCCACCAGGTGCAGTAGCCGAACGAGTACCCGGCGCTGTTTCCCGCCGGAGCCGCGACCGGGGCGGCCGCGCTTGCCGGTGGGGCGGGTGGGGCGGGTGCGGCCGCGGCGAGGGCGATGGTGCGAGTCACCCGGGCCTGCTGGTGCGACCTGGGGGCGGCGGCCACAGCGGCGGGGGACGGCTGGGCCGCGGCGCGGAACGCCAGCGCGGCGGCCCGTTCCTCGTGGACCAGCGTCCTGTCACTAACCTCCCACA